>JAJHRT010000117.1 GCA_020833575.1 Thermofilum sp.
CCGCTGACCGAGAAGGACCTGGGCCGCGAGGGCGCAGACTACGTCGTCTACGACCTGGACGCCAAGGACTTCGTCAGCTACAAGAGGGCGAAGAACCCGGCCCTCGAGTGGGAGGGCGAGGCCGCCGGGGTCAAGGTGAGGACGGCCTTCCTGCTCCTGAAGGAGAGGGCTGCCCAGTACCCGCCCGAGGAGGCTGAGAAGATCTGCGGGGTCCCCGCCGCGACCATACGGAGGATCGCTAGGGAGTTCGCGAACGCCCGCGGGGTCATCGAGGACGGCTGGTGGACCGCGAAGAACGCGAACGACTCAGACGCCTTCCGCGCAGCCCTAACCCTCAACGCGCTCGTCGGGAGCATAGAGACGGCGGGCGGCCTCTACATCAAGCTGGGCAGCAGGATGCCCGCGTCCGCCACAGCCGCAGCTGACAAGGTCACCACGATCACTGGGGGTACCCTGCCCCCGATCACCGCGAAGAGGATAGACACGCTGAAGTACCCCGCTGTCCCGCACGTCTTCGACGCCGTGCTCGACGCGGTGCTGGAGGGCAAGCCGTACCCGGTCAAGGCGCTGATAATCGTGGGCACCGAGCCCTTCACCAGGGATGCGAACACCGAGAAGCTGAAGAAGGCGCTGAAGGCGCTGGACCTCGTCGTCGTGATCGACGTGGTGCCGAACGACAGCGTGGACTGGGCGGACTACGTCCTCCCGGACAACGTCTTCCTCGAGCGCGAGGAGCTGGCTGACGTGAAGTGGACGCCGCACGCGGCGATACAGCTCAGCCACAAGGCCCTGGACCCGCCGCCAGGGGTGGACGCGAGGAACGGGTTCTGGATCATGATGGAGATCGTCAGGCGCACCGTCCCCGAGCGGGCCAAGGCGGTCGGCTACACGGAGGAGTACGCCGACTACCACAAGTTCGAGGAGTTCGAGGCGCTGATCAAGAAGAAGTGCCTGGAGAGCCTGTCCAAGAGCTGGAACGTCCCCGTGGAGCAGATAGAGAAGGCGCTCGAGGAGAAGGGCTTCTTCGTGTTCAGGGCGTGGACCCCGAAGCCCGGGCCCGGCACACTGCCCACCAAGAGCGGGCTGATAGAGATCTACAGCCTGAGGGCTCTGGACTTCAAGGACGACCCGCTGCCCAAGTGGAAGCCGCCACCTTACACCAGGCCCAAGAACCCCGACGAGTTCTACCTCGTGAACGGCAGGGACCAGTTCGTGACAGCGCACGCCGTGTGGACCTGGTCGGTCGCGTGCCTGGTGGACAGGAGGGTGTGGATGAACCCGAGGGACGCTGAGCGCCTCGGCATCAAGGACGGCGACCTGATCGAGCTGGAGGGCCTGGACAACGGCTTCAAGGCCAGGGCGCGGGTCAAGGTGACGAACAGGGTGCGCGAGGGCGTGCTCTTCGTGTACAACAGGGCCGGCGGCAGGTTCTCCAGGCTCATCGCGGGCCAGTACGAGGTCCTCAAGGAGGGGATCAACCCGAACATGTTCACGCTGAGCTGGCTGGAGCCGCTGAACGGCTCGCCCAGCCTGAACTCCACGGTCAGGGTTAGGAGGGTGGGAGCATGAGGCTGGCGCACCTCTGGGACCAGAGCAGGTGCATCGGCTGCGGCGCCTGCATAGCCGCCTGCAACGCCGCCAACTACAGGTCCACCGACGAGCCCAACCCGACCTGGGGAGGGCTGCAGACGAACATCAAGAGGCTCGTCTTCGACAGGGAGCTGAAGCCCTACATGCTGCTCGTCCAGTGCCAGCACTGCGAGAACGCCCCCTGCGTCGCGGTGTGCCCGACGGGGGCCAGCTACATCGACAAGGACGGGCTGGTGAAGATCAACCCGAGCCTCTGCATCGGCTGCAAGTACTGCATGACCGCGTGCCCCTACGGCATGAGGTGGCTCCACCCGGCGACCGGGCTCCCGGCGAAGTGCATGGGGGAGGAGTGCCGGGACAGGCTCAGGCACGGGCTGCAGCCCGTGTGCGTCACAGTCTGCCC
Organism: Thermofilum sp.; assembly: GCA_020833575.1. Lineage (GTDB taxonomy): Archaea > Thermoproteota > Thermoprotei > Thermofilales > Thermofilaceae > Thermofilum. The sequence goes on from JAJHRT010000117.1 coordinate 1,994, forward strand.
GGCTGGGGCGAGGGCCTTCGGGGACCTCGACGACCCGGGCAGCGAGATCAGCAAGAGGCTGAGGGGCGCGAGGGTGGTCCGCCTGCTCGAGTACAAGGGTACTAAGCCGAAGTTCTTCGTGGTGGTGGGAAGATGACGTTCCAGGAGATTTGGAGCCCCTGGCTGATAGGCCCCTTCCTCTGGTTCGCCGGCATCGCAGGGATGGGCAGCGTGGCCTACGCCCTCATGAAGCTCTTCAAGGTCGAGGAGAAGCTGAGGGAGCTAGCCCTCGTCGTCTTCGCCTCAACGGTGCTCGGCCTCCTGTTCGTAGTCGCCGACCTCTCCAGGCCCCTCAACATGCCCTCGGCGATCCTGTCCTCGCTGGCCCAGGGCATCTTCCTGGCCAAGCTCGCCCAGTCCTGGATGACGATAGGCATCTCGCTGCTCTCCCTCCTCCTGCTCTTCACGCTGCTGCTCGTGCTCAGGCACACGGTCGCCAGCGGCCTGGCGAAGCTGACCGACGCTAAGTGGTTCCTGGTGCTGCTCGCGGTGGTGGGCTTCCTGGTGACGATCTACAGCGGCTTCCTCATCTCCAGCGCCCCCGGCGTGCCCTTCTGGAACACAGCCCTCATACCCGCCCTCTGGGTGATCAGCGCCTCCATCTGCGCGATAGCAGTGCTCAAGGTCCTGGTGCACTCGGAGGCTGTGACGCACCTGCTGACGAGGGCTGGCCTCAGCCTGGACGTCGGCGAGCTCGTAGCCCTGCTAGCCCTCGTGGCGACACCGCTCTACTCAGGCCCCCAGGCAGCCCGCGAGAGCGCTGAGGCCCTGGTAGCCGGCGCGCTCGCCCCTGCCTTCTGGCTCGGCGTGGTGGTGATAGGGGCGCTGGTGCCCCTGGCGCTCGGCTTCCTGCTGCTGAGGAAGGAGGACAGGAGGCTCGGGATGGCCGCCGCTGCCTGCGCGCTGCTGGGAGCGCTCATCCTCAGGGTACTCGTCATACAGGCGGGCGTCTTCGAGGCACTGCACCTCTAAGCACCCCTCGAAAAAGGATCCTTTTTTACCTGCTCCCCCATACGCGCTAAGCTTTTTTAGCCCTCTCCTCGCTGGAGGGGGCTGTGGAGCCTGGAGAGCTTGTGAAGGCTATAGAGTGCGCGGTGGAGGAGTTCAACAGGACTCATGGGAGCGAGGGGCAGGCTAGGCTGCTGGGGATTGCCGGGGATAGGTTTAGGGTGGAGTTCAGGGGTAGCTTCTGCCTCACCTGCGGCTTCTACGACTACTTCGAGGACTTCGCCTACCTCCTCAGGGACTGCGGTGTGCGGGCGGGAGTGTC
>JAJHRT010000118.1 GCA_020833575.1 Thermofilum sp.
GGCTACAAGCCCACGGTCAGCCTCGAGGAGGGCTTGAGGGAGCTCCTAGACCTCTACCGCTCCGCGCAGGGACGCGAGGCCGGCGGCTAGCCCGCTCGGCGCGCTACGCACCTGGCCAGAGCCTCCTCGACCTCGGAGTGCTCTGGGAGCGCGCCGAAGACCAGCGGCCTGAGCATGTCCCAGCCCCGGCCCGCCGCCCTGACCGCTGCCAGAAGCTTCTCGACGTTGAGCTCCACGCCGTAGAAAGCCAGCTTCTCCCTGAGCAGGCCCAGGTCCAGGGGCACGCTCAGCCTGGCGCACAGGTGCCAGGCGTCGTACACGTCCCTCGGGTCCCCCCTGACGTAGACAGCCCTCAGCTTCTCGGCAAGCACCTCCTCGAGGGCCATGCCCCTGATGTACACGAGCGGGAGGCCGTAGTGGGGCTCGTCGAGCCTCACGGGGATGGGCTTGAGCAGGGGTTTCTCGCGCCTGCTGATGTCCAGCCTCACGTAGCACGTGTCCTTCTCCGACTTGAAGAGAGGTCCGCGAGCGGCAACCCTGATCGTGAGGGTGTACTCGTCGTCCTTGAGCACCTTCACGGTGCTCACAACCCCGAAGAGGCTCAGAACCTCGGCAACCTCCTCCGCTCTGCTGGCGTCCACGCGCCCCGCGGCCGTGTAGTCGAGGTCCTCGGAGAACCTGTTGAGGCCGTGGAAGAACCAGAGGTAGGTGCCACCCCTCATTACCAGGGGCCACTCGGAGACCGCGTACATGATGAGCGCCTGCACGTACCTCTTCTCCTCTTGCCAGGGCTTGAGCCGCCTGAGCCTCGCCAGCCTGACTAGCTCCTCCTCGCGCAGCAGCGCAACCACCTCAGGACCCTCCTGGCCCTGTACCCCCCGACAGCCCGGTAGGCCTCAGCCATCCTTGCCAGCCTCCCGTGGTCGAGGCCCGGCACGCTCCCCGGGTCCAGGCCGAAGTAGACCATGTCCAGCACAGCCTTCTCAGGAGTCGCCACGAACACGTAGCTACCGCCCCTCTCGACCCTCTCGTAGCCGAAGAACAGCGCTGGGTGCACCCTGCGGTAAACCAGGCCCAGCCCCTCGAAGCGTGCAGTCCTCCTGGTGGTCACGCACTCCACAACCGAGGGGACCTGGTCCGCGAGCCCCCTCAGGTACAGGGCGGAGTGGAAGGAGATGTAGGAGGGCTCCACGAGCTGCGTGGCGATGATGAAGGTATCCCTGGTCAGGGAGATCACACCCCGCCTCACCCTCCACGCCATCCCCCTGCTCACCAGCCTCGCCGCGTACACCTTCGCGTGCGACCTAGGGATCGAGGCCAGGTTCGCCAGCTGGCCCACCGTGAAGACCAGCCTCCCGCTGGAGCTAGCCACGTCCCTGAGCTCGTACAGCCTCATGATTCCACCGAGGTAACAGATTTGTTACCCTGATAAAACTATCTCCGGGGAGAGGGCTCGGGCCAAGCATTTATTGCTGTGCGCTCGCTTAGCCTCGTGCTCGCGGCCAGGCTCTACGGGCCCAGGAACCTCGTCGTCGAGGATGTGGAGCCCCCCGAGCCGCCGGCCGGCTGGGCTGTCGTGAGGAGCATCGCCGTCGGCATCTGCGGCACGGACAAGGCGTTCTACACGGGCACGTACCCTCTGTTCAAAGCCCCCCTCGTGCCAGGTCACGAGGTTGCGGGAGTGGTGGAGGAGGGCCCCGAGGAGCTGCAGGGCAGGCTGGTGGTCCCCGAGATAAACTTCCCCTGCGGCAGGTGCTACTACTGCAGGATCGGCCTCTACACCCACTGTCCGCACAAGAAGACCCTCGGCATAGACTTCGACGGAGGTCTCGCCGAGCGCTTCGTAGCCCCTCCACAGGCGCTCCACGTCGTCGAGGGCCTCGACCCCCTCGTGGCGACGGAGGTCGAGCCACTCGCGGCAGTTCTCAACGCGCTGGAGCAGTACCCGCTGCCCCCCACCGCCAGGTGCGCCATCATAGGCTCGGGCAACCTGGCCCTCCTCACAGCGCAGGTGCTGAGGCTGCAGGGCGCGGAGCCCCTCATCGTCGCGAGGCCCGGGAGCCCCAAGGCCGCCAGGCTGGCGGAGATGGGCTTCACCGTTGTTAGCGCGGACGAAGCCCGCGAGGCTGCCAGGAGGAGCACGCCGGAGGGGCTGGGCTTCGACGTGGTCTTCGAGGCGAGCGGGGACCCTGATGCGCTCAACCTGGCTGTGGAGCTGGCGAGGCCGCGCGGCGTCATTCACCTGAAGTCCACCCCGGGCGCGCCAGCCCGCGTGAACGCAACCCTCGCCGTGGTGAAGGAGCTCCGCGTGGTCGGGACCAGGTGCGGCACCTTCAGGGAGTTCGAGAAGGCTATCGAGCTGCTGAGGAGCGGGCGCGTAACCCCCCTCATCACGAGCGTGGTGGAGGGGCTGCCCCGGGCTCGCGAAGCCTTCGAGAAGTCGCTCACCAGGCATGAGTTCAAAGTGGTCGTGAGAGTCTAGCAGGCGCGCCCTAGGGAGGGGTAAGGCGGCGGAAGCCTTATCACCAGGTAAACCTCGAGGCCTCCTGGGCGAACAGCGGCAGCGAACTGTTCCCCTGGGATCACCCTCCCGGGCTTTCCGGGGGCCTGTGGAGTGCGCACGCGCTATGCTTTAATCCTGGCTTCACGAGGTGGAGAACACGTGAGTGTGCCTTTGGAAGCGCTGGCCACGATAGTCTCGGTAGCGGCTATTGTGGGCGGTGCAACTTATAGGCTGGGCCGTAGGCTCGCTGAGCTGGAAGGAGCAGTGAGGGGGCTCGACGCTAGGCTCACCTCACTTGAGAGAGATTTCTCAACGCTAAAATCCGATGTAGCTGCTCTCAGATCGGATGTCTCCCATCTAGGAGCCCGCCTCTCAGCCGCTGAAAGCGCTCTCGCAGAGGTGAAGGCGCTGCTCGCGAAGGTGGGGCAGGAACTTGCAGCGCTTAAATCCGATGTATCTGCTCTTAAATCCGATGTAGCTGCTCTGAAATCGGACTTGGCTGGTGTGAGCTCACGCGCTGCAACCATTGAAGGGAACGTCTCAGCGTTAAAGGCCGGTGTCGACGAGCTAAGGCTTCGCGCAGCCTCCCTCGAGAAGTCCTTCTACAGCTTCGGCGAGACCTTGATAGACTTCCTCGCCGCCAAAGGCATAGCCGCGGAGACCGAGAAGATAGCACTGCACGGGCTTCTCAAAGCGGCGGCCCCGCCCGCGAGGACGAAGTACTACACCGAGGAGGTGAGAAGAAGGCTGCTCGAGCT
>JAJHRT010000119.1 GCA_020833575.1 Thermofilum sp.
AGGGGGGAGATCTTCGGGCTTCTGGGGCCTAACGGGGCGGGTAAGACCACCACGATAAAGATCCTGAGCACGCTCCTGCTGCCTGACGCTGGGGAGGCATGGGTTAACGGGTACGATGTGGTGAGGGAGCCCGGCAAGGTCAGGGAGAGCATAGGTGTCAGCTTGTACAGCGACCGCGGCTTCTACTGGAAGCTCACCGGGCGCGAGAACCTGGTGTACTTCGCCAGGCTCTACCACCTGGACCCGGCCTACGCCAGGGAGAGGATACGCTACCTCCTCGAGCTGCTGGACCTCGAGGCGGACGCCGACAGGCTCGTCGAGGAGTACAGCACGGGGATGAAGGCGAAGCTCAACATTGCCAGGGCGCTCCTCCACGACCCGCCGGTGCTGTTCCTCGACGAGCCGACGATAGGGCTCGACCCCGGGGCCGCCAGGAAGGTCAGGGAGGTTGTGCTCCACCTGAAGAGGGAGGGGAGGGCGATCCTCCTGACCACCCACAACATGTTCGAGGCGGACATGCTCTGCGACCGGGTTGCGATCATCAGCAGGGGGAGGATAGTCGCCGTGGGGGCTCCCAGCGAGCTCAAGGCCAGGGTCTCCGGGCACAGGGTGGTCGAGCTGGAGGTTCTCGCGTGGGACCAGGGGCTCGACGAGAGGGTGAGGGGGGTCGACGGCGTTGTCGGCGCGGCGCTGAGCGTCAAGGACGCTGCCTCCGGGCTCTCGGGGCTGCGCGTGATCTACGACGGCGAGGAGACCCTCGCCAGGGTCCTGTCGCTGGTGGTGTCCTCTGGCGCCAGGGTGCTCAGCGTGAGGAGCCTGGAGCCCACGCTCGAGGATGTCTTCATCGCGCTGACGGGTGAGAGGCTTGAGCAGGCGGGCTAGGCTGGGTCTGCTCTGCACCCTTAGGGGCGTCATGGCCAAGGAGCTGAAGCTCGCCTTCAGGTACGTCGGCAGCCTGGTGACCATAGCCGCGATGCCCTTCATGGTGAGCGGGCTGTTCCTGGGGATAGGCTACGCGGTGGCGGGCCCCGCGGCCTTCAGGAACTTCGAGGCGAACACGGGGGCTAGCAGCCCCCTGCTCTACATGACCCTCGGGGGTGTCCTGATGATCGCGAGCATGGTGATTGTGGAGAACACCAGCACGGTGATAAGGGAGGAGCAGCTGATGGGGACCTTCGAGCTGCACTACCTCACCCCCAACAGCGCGGTGCTGCTGTGGCTCCTGCACGCGCTGGCGCACTCCACACTCATGATCCTTCTCTTCACGCTCGATGTAGTAGCGGTGGTCGCCTGGCAGGGAGGCCTCCTCACGCCGTACGAGTGGGGGGTTGCGGCCGCGGTGATCCTCCTGGCGATGCTGCCTCTGGCCGGCATAGGCCTGGTGATCGCCGCCCTGACAGTCCGGTTCAAGGAGGTGTGGGCGGCTGCCAACCTTGTGAACTCCTTCATCGCTGCCCTGTCGGGGTTCTACTACCCTCTCGAGATCTTCCCCCGCGTGGTCCAGCTCGCCGCCGGGGCTCTGCCCACCACGCATGCAGCCGAGGTCTTGAAGTCCGTGGTGGCGAGGGTTCCCGTGGAGCTGCCACTCTGGCAGAGGGTGGCTATCATGGCTTGCCTGGCGCTCGCCTACCTGGCGGTGGGCAAGCTGTTCTACTCGAGGTGGGAGGATGAGGCGAGGAGGCGGGGGGAGCTCTCGAAGTACTAAGTTCGCCCGCGGCGCCAGGGCTCTACTCCTCGAGGTGGAGGCTGCGGCTGAGGTAGGGGTGAGGACCTACTTCAGGTACGTGGCGTGGCTCGTGACGGACATCGTCACGACCCCGGCCTGGCTCGTGCTGTTCATAACGCCCATTCTCCTCTTCCTGCCGAGGGACCAGTGGGGCGACCCGCGGACTCTCAACTTCCTCTTCTGGGGCTTCATCCTGTGGGACGTCGTCTCCGCGGGCCTCTGGTCCTTCGGGATGGCTGTCAGGCGGGAGCAGCAGATGGGAACCCTCGAGTTCCTCATGCTGACCAACGCCAGCAGGGCTTTGCTCTTCTCCAGGAGCGTGTACCCAAGGCTGATCAGCCTGGCGCTAGGCCTGGCCTACGTCTACGCGTTCTTCAGGGCGATCTTCGGCGTGGAGGTGCTGCTCCTCAACCCTCTAGGTGCGGCAGCGGTCCTCCTGGCTGGGATGGCCACCTCGCTGGGCTTCGGCCTAGTCTACGGGGCGCTGGTCTTCAACTTCAAGAACGTGGGGCCTCTGAACAACATCCTCCAGTTCGTGCTGCTCGGGGTCAGCGGGGTGTTCTTCCCGCCCGCCCTCTACCCCGAGCCCCTGCGCACAGTGGCTCTCGCAACGCCCTTCACGTACGTCGCAGACCTCCTCAGGTTCTACGCGATGGGCACGCAGACCGTGCTCGACCCGGCTACCGAGTGGCTGGTCCTCACCCTGTACACAGCCGCCCTGCTCCTGGCGGGTGTAGCCTCCCTAACGCTCGTGGAGCGCAGGCTGAAGAAGACGGGGGGCCTTGGAGCCTACTAGCGCGCTCAGCGCGGCTAGCCCGGCGCTGCCAGAGCCCCCAGCTAAGCGCTGCCTCCTCGGGGCGCGCTGGCCCGGAGGGCCCTCCGGGCCGGCGATAGCTTTGCGCGTGAGGCAAGCTTTTAGCGTGGACGCAGGGGAGCAGTGCATGTGGGTTTGCGCGAGCTGGCGATCGAGCGCGTTGAGAGAGCTGTGCGGGAGAGCAGCTTCATCGCAGGGGTTGTGCTCTTTGGCTCGGTGGCGAGGGGTGAGGAAAGCGAGCGGAGCGACGTGGACCTGCTGGTCCTATGGGAGGGGCTTGACGAGCGGGAGGCTGCGCGCGTGGTTTACGAGGCTGTCTCGAAGCACTTCCCTCCAGGTGTGGGGCTGACGGTGCTCGAGGCAGACTACTGGAAGTTTGTCAGCGCGAGGAAAGCGACGCCTCTCCTCGTCAACATAGCTTGCGACGGCGTGGTCCTCTACGACAAGCACGGGAGGCTGGGCGAGCTCCTCTCCAGGGTTAAGCGGAGGCTAGAGGAGGAGGGGTTCGTCAGGAGGAGGCACGGGAAGCACTACTACTGGGTGCTGCCAAGGCCCGGCGCCAAGGTGGTGCTGTAGCCGTGAGCCTCGAGCTCGACCCGGAGGAGGAGGTTGCCTACAGGATCGCTCTCGCGCGCGAGCACCTGGACAGGGCGCGGAGAAGGCTAGGCGTCGAGGATTGGGCGGGCGTTGTAGAGGCTGCGCAGCTAGCCGCTGAGAA
>JAJHRT010000024.1 GCA_020833575.1 Thermofilum sp.
CCTCGAGAAGAGGCTCTCGGAGCTGGAGGAGAAGGCTAGGAAGCGCGAGGTTAGCTTCGGCGAGCTTGTGGGGGAGCTTAGGAGCCTGAGGTTCGAGGCTCGAAGCCTTCTCGGGGAGTACAAGCTCGAGAGCAAGAGGCTCCTCAAGGAGCTCAGCGCGGGTCTCGCAGGGGAGGAGGTCGAAGAGCTGGAGGACCTGAGCGAGGACCTCCTGGAGGATCTTGAAGACGGTGTCGAGGAGCTTCTCGAGAGGATCGAGGAAGCAAGGCGCCTCGCCAGGCCGAGAGGGGTGCGGCGCGAGATAAGGATCGAGATCCCTGAGATCAGGCTGCCCGACATAGGCAGGATCGTTGAGGAGAGCCTCAGCGCCGCCTGGCGCAGCTCACCCTCGGCGGTCGTGTCATCTACGAGGATCCTCCAAGCAGACCTGAAGGTGATCGACGCTCTTGTCGAGGCGGGCGTGTTCAGGAGCAGGAACGAGGGCATAGCGTACTTCGTGCACAGGGGTATTGAGTGCAGCAGGGAGTGGCTCGAGAAGATCAGGGCGAAGGTTGAGGAGATAAGGAGGCTTCAGGAGGAGATACAGAAGGAGCTGGAGGGCTTCAGGAAGGAGGAAGGCTCGCAGGAGGGTAGCTCGAGGTTCAAGGTGAAGGTCGAGTAGTCGCTCCAAGAGGAGCTCGCCCCGTTTCTCTCCCACCCGCACTGTGCGTAAAGCATTTCGAAGTCAGGGCTTATACCTGCTGGGCGCTGGCGCTTGGAGGCTGAGGAGAGCTCGTACATAGCTGCCAAGCTGCTGTGCGGCTTGAAGGAGGTGTTCACGTTTAAGGAGCTCGAGGAGCTGCTAGGCATCCCGGCGCAGGTGCTGTGGAGGTACACGAGCTTCTCGCACTTCCCCGAGCGCCAGACCTCAAGGAAGATCATCGAGGCCATAAGGTCGCAGTCTCTCGTTGAGAAAGCCCTGCAGAGGGCTCTGCTGGGGAAGCAGGGGGTCCTCGAGGAGTGGCGGCTCCTCTTCAACCCGAGGGTACTGGACCTCGTCGGCTACCTCGCCTGGAGGAAGCTCGCAGACAGCGAAGTGGACTTGGTGCTCACTTACCCCGAGAGGAATGCCGCCGTGGCAGCCGTCCTGGCCGGGTGGTTCTCAGCCGGAGTCTGCGTGGCCTCGGAGAGAGGCCGGGCGAGCTGGGGGAAGCTCCTCTCCTCCCAGTACATCTCCAGCGAGCGCGACGAGGTGGTCTACGTGCACGCGCCGAGGGACGCCATCGAGAAGGATAGCAAGGTGCTCATCGTGGAGAGCATCACGGCGAACCTGGAGCCCCTGGGCGCGCTGCTGTCGCTGGTGGAGCAGGCGAAGGCCCACCTCTCAGCAGTCCTCGTCGTGCTGGCTCTCTCCGACGGCTGGGTGAGGACCGCGGAGAAGCTGGGGGTCCTCGACAAGGTCCGCGTGTTGATGGCGAAGACTCCCGAGGGTATCAGGTTTCTCCCTTGACCGCGCGCACCTCCTCCTCGCTCATGGGGACCCACTTGCCCCCCTCGAGCTTCACGTAGCCCACTGTGTACTTCTCGAAGAGCTCGAGCACCCTCTTCCTCAGGTCGGGGAAGGGGATGAAGTCCGGCGGGCTGTTCACGTTGTCGAAGTGCAGCGCCTCCACGTGCCAGACGGGCTCCGCGCCCGGTAGCTTCCAGAGCCCCCTCTCCGCCACCTTGTAGAGGCAGTGCTTGACGATGGACTCCTCCAGCCTCAGCATACCCTTCTCGATGCGCTGCGGCAGAGTGTCCACGTGCCGTTTCTCGTACCTGATGAGCCCGGGCTCTATGCCCTCTGCGAGGAGCATGAGGAGCACCCCGTTGCACTTGAAGCACGTGCCACAGGGCTTCACGACCCCGCCCTCTATCCTCGTCGAGTGGCAGCTTGTCTGGAGCCTCGCCAGGTGCGGGTACCTGCTGAAGAGGATCCTTATGACGACCAGGGGGCTGATCGGCCTCAAGGGGGACCACTGCGCGAGCCCAATACCCCTCTCCCTGAACCACCGCGTCATGTACCTGTCGAAGTCTGCTGACTGGTCGTAGGTGGCGTAGTAGTGGCGTATCCCCTTGAACTCGAAGGTCAGCCCTGCGGTGTCGTCGAACTCGTTCCCCATGACTACGTTCCCCACGCCGTACTTGGCGAAGAGGGGGAGGAATGCGAGGATGTAGTGCGCGTACCAGAAGAGTCTGATCGGGTATATCTCCCGGTTCTTCCTCCAGTAGCGTGGCACCACGATCTTCATGTTCTTCTCTATGAAGGCGAAGAGCCTGTCGATGTTGCTCCACACCTTCCTGGTCTTAGGGTCTAGCCTGCTCAGCTCCCGGTACGCCGTCAAGGCGGTGAACCAGTGCCTCCCAGCCTCGTTGAGGAAGAACGGGTACACCTCGCACCCCAGCTCGCCGAGGACTGCGTAGGAGAGGAGGCTCTCCTTCCCTCCGGAGGACATGACGCCGCACCTGCCGTAGTCCAGGCTTGCCTCGATGTCCGTGCCCTGGAAGGTTTCCCGCACGCTCACGTGGGCGCGCGGCCTGGCATCCTCGGGCTCCACGTCCTCGGGGTCCGGCACGTACTCCTCCCTGATGAGCCCCGTTCTTGCGACTATCCTGTTGACGAAGATGTCCCTCGCCGTGACCTCCATCATGTCCACGAAGAAGCGGTAGTCCAGCTCGTGGAGCGGCAAGTCGAGGAGGATCTCGTCGGCGAAGAGCCCGTAGTTGACCGCGGGAACGATGCCCGCCACCGCTGCCATCTCCCTGTAGCCCTTGACGCTCGCGTCCTCAGGGTAGGAGCTCAGGAGCCTGTACTCCTTCCTGAGCCCATCGTACTCCAGCGTGTAAACAACTTCCGCGCTCCTGGGCTTCAACCTGCCCAGCCTGACGGTTATGCGGTCGAAGCACTTGAGGTCCTTGCCCACGCTCCCACCCTGAGCTGCGGGAAGCGCTCGAGCATGAGGTCCACGATCCTGCCGACCCCCTCCTCCAGGGGCACCACGACGGGTATGCCGTACTCCCTCTCCAGCTCCTCCTTGACGCTGGCGACCTCGTCTCTTGACAGGTTCTCCGTGTTGAGGGTTATCGCGAAGACAGGCCTGTCCGTCAGCAGCTCCACGAGCTTCAGGTACTTCTCGAGCGGCGGTATCGGGTACTCGGGGAACCCGTCGAAGGTCCTCCTTGCTGGCGCGTGCTGTAGGATGGTCACCTCCGGCTTGAGGAGGTTGAGTATCTCGTAGCTGCCCGGGAACACCGGGTGGAGCAGGGACCCCTGGCCCGGCACCACGATCACCTGAGGCTTCTCCTCGACGTAGGCCCTCCACACGGTGTACTCCAGCACGCCGGGCACGAAGTCGTTGATCACGCTGTCCAAGACCAGCACGTGCTTGGCCCCCTGCATCCAAGCTGTCTGCCCCGTCCCCACGAAGGTCGCCTTGACACCCCTGGCGTTCAGCTCGTCGGCCAGCATCAGGGCCACCGTCCTCTTGCCCACAGCTGAGTCCGTCCCGATGACCACGGTCCTCAGGGCTCGGACCTCCCGTATCCTCCCCGTGTAGAAGATCCTCATGTTGTAGTAGATCTTCCTCACGTCCACGATCTCAACCCCCTTCTCCCTGGCGAGCCTCGAGAGCTCCGGGTCATCGCTCAGGAACTCGTGGAGCCCTGAGACCACGCCCAGCCCGCTCTGGATGGCCTCCCTGACGATCTCCCTGTAGTGGGGCGGCAGCACCCCTCCGGGGGTCGCCACCCCTATGATGAGCCACTTGGCCTCGGGGTGCTCTCTGAGGGCCTCCCTGAGGGAGGCGTAGATCTTTATGCCGCGCGGCTTGCCGTCCAGCACCTCGCCAGCGTCGCGGCCCGCCAGCGTGCTGTCTATAACCCCGACGATCTTGTACCTCAGGCTCTTCCTGACTAGCCCGTGGGCTGTCTTACCGTCAGTGGTCGCGTAGAGCCCTTCCGCGAGGATCAATGCTTCCTCAGCCATCTCCCCGTGATCACCGCGACGAGCGGTCCCTCGGGGACCTCCTCCCTGGCGAACTCCCTCAGCGCGAGCAGGGCGGACGAGGAGGCGGGCAGGGAGCTTACGCCCTCCACCGCCCGCAGCAGCAGCGATGCCTCGACGAGCTCCTCGTCGCTGAAGGCGTAAGCCCTCCCCTTCGTCTCGTAGAGCACTCTCAGCGCCTCCTCAGCGTTGAGGGAGCGGTAGGCAACCAGGGGCTCGTTGACCGGCGTTTCCTTAACCTTCCCGGGAGGTACCTCCACGGGAGTCAGCCTGCCCTGAAGCCAGCTCTCCACAACCTGGTTCGCGTGCGAGGTGCTCGCCGCGATGAACCTTGGGATCCTGGTCGCGTAGCCCTCCTTGTACGCCTCGAGGAAGCCGAGGTAGAGGCCGACCATCGTTGTCCCGTTCCCCACGGGCACGGAGACCGCGTAGGGCGCGTCACCGAGCTCGGCGACAATCTCCCTCGCTATCCTGCTGTACGCCTGGAAGCTGGTGGAGTCGCGCCCGCTCCCGGGGTTGGCGTCGTACCACCCCTTCAGAGCGGCAGCCCTGGCGCTTGCCTCCACCGCGTCCTCGTAGGTCCCGTCGACGAGGACCACCTTGGCGCCGTACCTCCTCATCTCCTCAACCCTGCTGCTCTCGTAGCTCCTAGGCACGAAGATCACCGCCCGCAGCCCCGCGAGGAGAGCATAGTATGCTATGGCGACGCCGTAGTTGCCGCATGTGCCCACGGTTACCGTGGTTGCCCCCTCGCTCACCGCGCGGGAGACGTGCGCCAGCGCAGCCCTATCCTTGTGCGTCCCCGTCGGGTTGCCCCCCTCCCACTTCACGTAGACCTCGAGGTGGTCTAAGCCCAGCAGCTTGCGCGAGGCTGAGAGCCTCAGGAGAGGGGTGGCATACCTAAGGATGCTCAGAACCTTGGCACGCATACTCGACGAGTCCTCGTCCACCCCTCCCGCACCTGCACCCCCTGGTCTCCGGGGAGGTATTAGGGTTCGTATACACTGCAGCGTTTATTGAAAGCATCCTCCCTCAAGGTGGTCATCGTAATCAAACGCTCAGAAGTCTACTGGCAGGCAACCCCCCAGCCCCGAAATCACTTTCACCATCCTTGCTTCGGTTGGTGCGCGTTTCACCGCGCTGGCTGCGAAACGCTTTAGAGGCGGCAGCGGCGAAAGCCCCGATGCTCGGCACTCTCGTCAACACGGTGGCTGTGCTCGCCGGGTCGGCAGCGGGTCTCGCGCTCGGCAGGAGGGTTCCCGAGAGGCTGACCTCCGCGGTCACCGATGTCATAGGCCTCTTCACGCTGTACCTGGGCTTCTCCCTCGCCCTGCGCACTGAGAGGGTTCTGGCAGCGCTCTTCTCGCTCCTGCTAGGCGTGGCGCTGGGCTCCGCCATCGGAGTTGAGGAGAGGCTCGAGTCGCTGGCCGGCAGGCTGACCCGGGGCAGCTCGCGCGCCGTGGAGGGCATGATGGCCGCGTTCCTGACATTCTGCGTAGGGCCGATGACCGTGGTCGGGTCCATACTGGACGGGATGGGGAACCCCTCCATCATCCTGGCGAAGTCCGTCATGGACGGCGTTGTCTCGGTGGCCTACGCGGCGTCTATGGGTGCGGGAGTTGCGCTGAGCGCGCTCCTCCTCCTGGCCTTCCAGGGCTCTCTCGCGCTGCTGGGCGCAGCGCTGGGAAACTTCCTCCCCGAGCCCGGGGTCGCAGCGCTCACGGGCGTGGGCGGCGTGCTGCTCCTGGGGGTTGGCCTGCGCCTGCTCAGGCTCAAGCAGGTAAGGGTTGGGGACGCGCTCCCAGCCCTCCTGCTAGCACCCGTCCTCGCCGTGGCGCTGCCCTGGCCCACGTAGAGCTAGGAGTCTCTGGGGGCGCCGCGGGCGGGAATGCTCCTAGTAAACCTTGACGTAGTCTACCTCGAGGTACGTCCTCGACCGGTTCTCCTGCGTCAGGTGCCTGTACACCTGGCCCGCATCCCTCCTGTTGAAGCCGAAGACCGCGTTGTCTATCCATATGTCGGCGCGCGCATTGCTCTCGTAGCCAGCGTTGGGCAGCGATGCCACCTTAACACCGTCGATGAAGAAGTCGACCACTCTCTCCTTCCACTCCACCCTGTAGACGTGCCACTGGGTCAGGTCCAGCTCCTGCATCGACGGCTTGTGGGTGTGGATCACGACTCCCGGCAGCCCGCGCAGGAGCTTCGTGGCGGCGCTGTAGAGGAGCAGCGAGCCCCTGTAGAGCTTAACCGGGTAGAAGTGGTTCCTCGCCTGGGCGAAGAACCCCTGGAGCGGGTAGGGCCCGCGGCTCTGCAGGTGTATGAACCAGATGGGCATGCAGCTCTGGAAGACCATGGTGTGGTTCCAGAAGCCCCAGCCGGCGGAGCCGTAGTGCAGCTGGCTCATCCTTATCCTGGCCTCGAAGGTCTTCCTGAACCAGGGCAGGTCGTCGAACAGCCCATCCGAGAGCTCGGCGTTGGAGTAGTAGAGCGCCTCGGTGGGCCCCATCCACATTCTAAGGATGCTTGCATCATGCTCGAAGCCCGCGTGGTTGTCCACGCGGTAGCTCCAGTACTCGCTCTTCTCGGTGAAGTCGTCGAAAACGCTGTCCCTCTTCTCGCGCGGCATCGCGAGCCTCTCTGCGCCTCTCCTTAAATTCCTAGCGCGCCTCCGGGCACCTCAGCCTCTCGTCAATCCTCTTGAGCTCCTCGATGTTCTCCCTCTCCGACGGGTCGATCTCCCTGGTCTCGAACCACGCGTCGAGGATCTCCTTGGCCAGCTCCTCGGACAGCAGCCTTGCGCTCAGCGCCAGCACGTTCGCGTCGTTCCAGAGCCTCGCGCCCCTAGCGTTCTTCGCGTCCGTGCAGAGAGCAGCCCTGACCCCAGGGACCTTGTTGGCAGCAATACTCACACCCGTGCCGGTGTAGCACATGACTATACCCGTGTCAGCCCTGCCCGACGCGACCAGCTCGGCTACCTCCAGCCCCACCCTGGGCCACGGGTAAGGCTTCCCGGTCAGCGCCGAGCCCACGAGAATAACCTCGAAACCCCTTTTCCTCAGCTCCTCGACGATGAACCGTGCAATAGAGTAGTTGTCGTCCGAGCCGAACGCGACCCTCAAGGCAGGTACACCCTCCAACAGGTTTCGATGGTCCCTGTTAAGATTTTCCCTCCATGCGTAATTGATCAGGGAGGACTCGGGGCTATTATCCATGCGTCATGCTATGGGAGTGTTCAACGTTTGTCGATCTAGAATTGGGCAATCGTTTTTAAGCCCTTTAGCCTCTCGCACGGCGATGATAACGACGAGCGAGCTGCTCTGGACAGCTGCGCTCTTCGCCTGGGTTATAATCGTGGTGATGGTGATCGCCAAGGCATTCTACGACTTCTTCAACAAGAGGTATGGGCACAAGGTCGCCATATACTACGCAAGGAAGGTGATCCACATCCTGGCTGGAGGGCTTGTCGCGCTCGTGGTCGCGCTTTACCCCATATTCTCCACGCCCATCCTGCCCTTCGCGATGGCTCTCGTGCTGGCCCTCTTCACCTACATCCCCCACAGGACTGGGAAGCTCATGTACTGGTTCCAGGACCCTGAGAACATCTACGAAGTCGACTTCTGCATAATGTGGGCCATCTTCATCACGCTAGGCTGGTTCGCGGGCAGGCAGTTCGGCTACAACAGCCCGTTCCTCTTCGGGGCCCTACCCCTCCTCTTCATGGCTGTTGGCGACGGCGTGACCGGCATCGTGCGCAACGCGCTCTTCAGGAGGAGGGTGAAGCACTGGAGCGGGAACGTCGCCATGTTCGTCGTCTCGGCTGCCATCGCGCTGGCGCTCGGCTTCGGCATCCCGGGCGTGCTCTCAGCCCTAGCCGCCAGCATTGTCGAGAGGTTTGAGTACCTCGGCAGCATCAGGTTGGACGACAATGTCACCGTGCCCACAACCTCGTTCGCTGTCCTCTACCTACTCCATCTAGTCTGAACCCCTAGCCGCCAGCACCGCTTAAGGCAGGGCCTCGTAGAGCCAGCTCTTCCCCCACCCGTCAGGACCTGGCGCATGGTTGCAGCCGCAATGCCCGAGAGGCTGCGAGCAGTTAGCAGGTCTAACCGAAATGTTATTATAGGTGAAGCAATGACTTTGGTATTGACAACCATGGAAGCGGGCCTACCCAGGCTGGGAGAGAAGTTCCCAAGCTTCAAGGTGAAGACAACGCACGGCGTGGTAAACTTCCCTGACGATTACAAGGGCAAGTGGGTAGTGCTCTTCAGCCACCCCGCGGACTTCACACCCGTCTGCACCACCGAGTTCGTGGCGTTCCAGAAGCGCTTCGACGAGTTCTCCAAGCTCAACGTGCAGCTCGTTGGCCTGAGCATCGACCAGGTGTTCAGCCACATCAAGTGGGTTGAGTGGATCAAGGAGAAGCTAGGCGTGGAGATAAAGTTCCCGATAATCGCCGACGACACCGGCGAGATGGCCAAGAGGCTGGGCATGATCCACCCAGCCAAGGGCACGAACACCGTCCGTGCAGTGTTCATCATCGACCCCCAGGGGGTTCTGAGGGCAATCCTCTACTACCCGCAGGAGGTCGGCAGGAACATTGACGAGATACTCAGGGTGGTCAAGGCTCTGCAGACCTCCGACGAGTATGGCGTGGCTCTGCCTGCTAACTGGCCGAACAACGAGCTCATAGGCGACAAGGTCATCATCCCGCCAGCCGCGGACGAGAAGACGGCGAGGGAGAGGCTCGAGAAGGCCGCGAAGAAGGAGATCGAGTGCTACGACTGGTGGTTCTGCTACAAGTCCATCCAGTGAAACCATTGAAATATTTTTCTTTTTTGTTTTGCGATCTCCGTTCTACTATGAGCAGTGCCCTTCGGGGATCTGCGTGAGTAATTTATCCCTGTTCTAGGATGCGCTCTTCGTATGGGCGGGGTTGGGATCGCGCACATCGTTACTGTTGGCACTAGCGTGGTTAGGAACGTGTCCATTCACGCCCCGCGCTTCAACGTGCCCGGAGAGGTTGTGGAGAAATTCAGGAGGTGGGCTCAGGCGCCGCCGAGGAGCCTTGAGGACTCAGAGGCGGGCCAGAGGGCATCTCCAGGCTGCGAGGAGTTTGAACACGCGCTCGAGGTGCTCGCCAGCGAGCCCTACGTGGTCAGCGCGGAGCTCAACGCGATGAAGAAGTACCTGGAGGCCCGGATGGTGGATGCAGCTGTGCTCCTGGCCTCCGATACTGGGGCGTCCGAGTTCTCTGCGAGGGTTCTCGGCGAGTATCTCTCCTCCGAGGGTGTGAGGGTGGAGGTGCACAGGGTCAGGGACCTGGGCTTAGACTTCCACAGCGGCCTCCTCAACCTGGTGGACGCCGTGGCGGCTGCAGCATCCAGGTACGGTGGCGAGGGGTACAGGGTTTGGATCAACCTGACCGGTGGCTTCAAGCTCGAGACAGCCGTCCTCTACCTTGCGGCGTGCCTCTCCAGGATGGGGATCGAGAAGGCCTACTACATCCACGAGACCATGAAGGACACAGTGGAGGTCCCAGTCATCCCCGTCAAGCTGGAGGACTACCTGATGAACGCGGTCCGCGCCCTCGGCGCCGAGGAGGTCCCCGCCGATGAAGCGGAGGCCAGGATCGGAAGGAGGGTCCTCGACGAGCTGCTCAGAAGGGGGGTAGCCGAGAGGGTGGGGACGAGCGTGCGCGTGAGGAGGTGGGTGGTGCACCTGGCCGGAGGCCTGTTGGAAGCCTCGAGGCAGCCTTCCAGAGGGCTCACCTAGTCAAGCCAGCGCACTGAGCAAGGCCCGACAGCACCCCCGGTCGGAGGAGTACTCCCCTGGGGCTGGGTTGAAGGCGGTGTGCACTCCCGAGAGGCTCGCCGCGGAGCTGAGAGGGCTGAGCGCGGTTTTGCGCTAGCTTCCCCGCCGGAGCACTGGTCCCACGTACACGACGTAGTGCCCAGGGGGCAGGTGCGAAACTCTGAGGGTGATCCTCGCGCAGCGGCCGCAGGCCCCCGCGGGGTCCTTGACCAGCGCGAGCCTGAAGTAAACTTCTGAGGCCGTCCTGTTCATCAGCACGGGCTCGACCCTGTAGCACCCGCCCGGCAAGGGGAGAGTCACGTTCACGGTGGCGACCCCGGCGACCACTCCTGCTTTCACATCCACTGCGCACATCAGGGGTGAACCCTCGAGCTTCACAACGCTTAACGAGAGGTTCTCGGGGATCCTCGGCGCGCCACCCGCATCCACCTCGAAGCTGCTCACAGCCTCTATGCTCAAGTAGTACGTCACCGGGGTCTCCACGTAGCTAACGCTCACGTTCACAGGCGGGGGAGCGGGTGCCCCGCCTGAGCCGCTGCTAACATTCAGAGGCGCGCTAGCGCCCGGAGGGCCTGCAGCAGTGCTGGGCGAGCTGGGCTCCTTGCCCGGCTCGGCGGGCTTCTCCGCGCGTTGAGGTG
>JAJHRT010000025.1 GCA_020833575.1 Thermofilum sp.
GCAAAGCCCCAGGGCCTCGCTCCACCCCCTGCTCGGGGGCGCCACCGCTGAGGGTGGGGATGGAATAGGGGAGGAGAGAAGAAAGAGGAAAGACCAGGAAAAGACTTGTTTTTGGCGGACGGGCATGCGCACTGTAGGCTACTCGGCCCTCTACGTACCCACCCCTCCATATCCTCCTCCATTCCTCCGGGGATCGGCTGCTCGGGCTCATCGTCATCCACGATCCCGGAGTTCATTCATTAACAATAATTGGGGGCTCCTAATATATTGTTTTCCATTTATGCGTTGAGACCAATGGTGCTTAGCCAAGTTGTAGGGAAGGGGAGGGCGATAATTGGGATACTCAAAACAAAAAATTTTTAACCATTTTTGCCTTTACACTCGATGTCGAGCCTGAGGGATAAGCTGATAATCAAGGTGGTGCACCTAAAGGACTTCCTAAGCCACGTGGACAGGGCTGACAGGATATACTTCATCCAGCGCGGGGACCACCTGATAGCCTTAGCCAGCAACTTCCTGCGCGTGCTCAGCCAGGTGGAGCACCCGACCGCGTGCGCGGGGTGAGGCTGTTAACCGGGGGGTCCCGGGTTCAAATCCCGGCCCCGGCGCCACTTCTCACCTTCCCGGCGTGCCCCAGGAGCTCATTGAGGGTGTCCGTAGTACCTATGTATGCTGGGCGAGATATCGAGGATGGGTGTGGAATCACGAGATTTTCGCCCTGGGTGCCCCGTTGGCTAAGGAGAGCGCATGAAGGTAAAGTTTGTGCTGGGCATCCTGCTGGCCTGCTTAGCGCTCGCCGGCTCGCTGGCAGCACAGCCTCCGCAGGCACCAGTGTTCTACGCGCGTGCAGACCTCTTGGTGACCATTGAGGAGACCTACGAGCTGGACTTCGGCAGTAAGAGCGTGATAACCCTTATGAGCGCTAGCCCGCTGCCAGGCTTCACCCTCGACAGGTTCGTTGTGGTCTTCGAGGGGGGCGCTCCGCAAGGTGTTCAGCCGCTGAAGTACGACAAGAAGAGCGAGCGGATGGGGGTCCTCGAGTCCGTCCTCTCGTACAGCGGAGAGGTGAGCCTCGGGTCCAACGGTTACAACGGCACCTGCAAGGTGCGCGCGCTAACCGTGATGAGGAGGACCACGTGGTACCCTCTCGGCGATAGCATAGAGGTTGACACGTCGGAGTTCGCGGGCACAGGGCTCGAGGATGTCACGCTTAAGATTACTCTCGACAACTACGCACCCTACGCGGTTAAGCAAGTGCTGGGACCTCAGGGCGAGGACCTGCTCGACATAAAGAACCAGGAGGCTCTGGGCGCGGGCGTTGTGAAAGTGGATCCCAAGCACGTCGAGATCAGGGTTTCGCGGGTAGGCTTCGGCAAGTACATCGTGAAGGTTGAGAGGAGTGATGCTTACGTCCTGCCCAGCGCGATGCTCGTCGTGGAGGAGGACTTCATCGAGCAGACTGTGCCGGCGAAGGGCAGCAAAACCCTCACACTCAAGGCTAAGTCCGGCTGGAGGCCCCTCGGCTGGATAATCGTAGCCTACAGCGTGGCTCCGGGACCCCTCGACAGCAGTTACGTACAAGTGGAGGGCAACCTTGCGAACTTCGTAGTCGAGAGGAAGGACGAGTTCGAGGTGCGGGGTGCGTCGCTGCTGATACCTCCCTTGCTCCTGCACTACTGGATTAGGGCGTACCTCGTCTACGGCAGCACGGTGAAGGTGAGCAACCCCGGCAAGCACGACGTGCAGCTGCTGGCAATACCTGTATACTTCCGGGAGGCTGGTACGTGGACGTCGAAAGGGGTCGAGATCACAGTCAGCCAGAAGGACCTAGGCACCGCGTACGCGGCTTTCCTGGTCGTGCAGGTGCCAGCGCTCGCGAGGATAAAGTCTGTCACCCTGCCGAGCGGGGTGACGATCTCGGACTTCGAGAACTACACAGCCGGCTGGGAGGGAGAGTGGAGGACCATGGTCCTGGAGGATCACGAGGTGTCGGTTCAAGTGAAGAACGGGGCGAAGATCGAAGAGGGTGTCTACACGATAGCTGTCGAGTGGAGCCCTCTGCGCATCAGGCCTGTAGACGCTAAGAAGAGAGCCGTGGTCGGCGCCGAGGTCACTGTCGAGGGCCCCTTCAAGACCTCCGGTGTGACCGGTGTTGACGGCGTGGCGGCGGTCAAGGTTTACGCACCGGGTGTCTACCGGGTGGCCGTCAAGTACAAGGGCTCCACCGTTGGCGAGGTCGTGCTCGGCACGCTGATGGAGCAGGAGATCACGATACCCTGCGCTCTCTACGACCTGAAGGCCAACGTCAAGACAGCACTCGGCTCACCGATCGCGGGGGCGCAGGTCACCGTGAGCGGGCAGAGCGGGTACACGCAGTCCCTCGAGACGGACGATGACGGGCGCGCGCTCTTCACCCAGCTGCCAGCAGGCACCTACACCTTGAAGGCTGAGTACAAGGGGGTCTCGGCGCAGCAGACTGTGAACCTCTCCGCCGACGCCGTGCTGGATGTAAACCTTGGCATACTCTTCGAGCTCCCACTGCTGGGTCCAGTCACCGTCACAACAGCTGCTGCCGTGGGAGCCGCCTCGGCGCTTGTCGCTGGGGCGGCCTTTAGCAGGAGCAGGCGTAAGGAGGAGGCGGAGATAGAGCTTGAGTGAGCGTAGCCAAGGATGTACGCCAAGAGGCTTTTTCTCCCACCTATCTGCTCCCACAGGGTGGAGGATTTTCTCGAAAGCATAATCTTTCCTCTGCATGAGTCGGGAAGCCTCACCATCCTCAAGATTCTCGCGCAGAGGAACTATGCCTGCCTCCTGGTGAGCACCAGCGGGGCTACAGCCCTGCTACGCTACACCCCAGGCGAAGTCAGTATAACCTCGGGGTCAAAGCAGGTGCTGAGGAGCCTGCACAGGCTGCTCCTAAGGAAGATATCTGAGCTGTGCAGGCACGGCAGCAGCCCAGAGCTCCTTCTCGTGTTCATCGGGGAGAACCCGCTACCGGATGCAGAGAGCAGGGTGGCAGCAGCACTCACGCGCAGTGGCGCGAGAGTGGCTATCTTCTCGGCTTTCTTCATCGCATTCCACTGGTTCTTGAGCAGTTTCACGAGGCTGGATCTTGCGCTAGGCATGCTTCTCTCACTAGTCGTCACTACTCTCGCAGCCGTCGCCCTACCACCATACCTGATGCTTCGCGCTCTGCCTCGTTGGAGGGTTCCACGGGGTCAGATGGTAAGAGTCTACAAAGTGGTGCTGGAGAGGCTAGACGACGAGGTGTACACCGCCGCCCTCCTGGCCAAAGCGAGC
This sequence comes from Thermofilum sp., assembly GCA_020833575.1. Taxonomy (GTDB): domain Archaea; phylum Thermoproteota; class Thermoprotei; order Thermofilales; family Thermofilaceae; genus Thermofilum. The sequence goes on from JAJHRT010000025.1 coordinate 3,301, forward strand.
ATATCTAAGCGCCGCGGAGCTTACTTGCGCCCGGACGAGGTTAGGAGGGTTCTGGAGGAGTGGGGTGTTCCCGTACGCGAGGTGAAGCTGCTTGAATACGATTTATATCGCATGCTTGGCGATGGTGAGAGGGCCGTGTTGTACATAACCCCCGTCCCGGAGGTGACCGCCCTCTCACTGGGCTTTGCTCGTAGGTTCTCGAGCATAGTCCTCAACGCCGAGCTGCTGGTGGACCTTGAGCCCGACGAGCTATCTGCAGTGCTAGAGCACGAGCTAGAGCACCTCGATCGGAGAGATACCGTCTTCCTCGCTCTCATGCTGGTACTCGGTCTCGTACCACTAGCCTTTGCGAACCCGCTTGCAGCGCACGCTTCGGCACTCGTAGCCTACCTCGCCGCGTACGCAGTCTTCCTCATACTGCTGAGCAGGGCTGTGGAGGTTAGGGCGGACCTCGCCGCAGCCGCCAGGAAGGGGGCTGAACCCTTGAAGAGGGCTGTGATAAAGCTCGAGTACCCAGAGCTGCTGAGAGGTACGTCCCTTCGCAGCAGGGTTTTGAGCATACTCAGCCTCTCACCCCAGCCGCCCGCCTGGCTACGCATTGCAATCCTCGAAAAGCACGCAGGGAAAAGGTGCTCCCTGCTCCAGGCGCTCCTCGCCAACGTCCTGGCGCTGAAACTGGCCTTGGAATTCGACTGCCGCCCTATTACTCGCACATGCCCTGATAGCCTCACGCAGGAAGCAGGGTGGCGCAGCGTTGCTGCGCTAAGCTCTACGAGCTATAGCCGAAATACCTAGGTAGTACCTTACCCGCTGACCGTAGCTCTTGATTAAAGCCCTCGCGCCTCCCTCCAATGGCCGCTGTATGAGTATTCGGGCGAAGATCCTAAAGGCTGTTGAGATCGTGGAGGATCTCGCGCTGTCAAAGGACATCGATGAGAAGCACAGGAAGGCCCTGCTCCAGGTTGTGAAGCTTCTCTCGGAGGTTCAGGACGAAATCGTCGATGCGAAGAGCAGGGTGAGGGAGCTCACGTACACCCTCCGCGAGCTTAGCGAGCTGCTGGGGTTAGAGGTTAACCTGACCGGGCCTAAGCTCGCGATAGAGGACGAGCTTGTGGAGGCCATAGATAAGAGCTCCATGGTGGAGCTCGAGATAGACGGGGAGAAGGCTATAGTGAAAAAGCTTATTTCGGCGCAGGCGGGTACCTAGTCCAGCTTTAGCGCGGGAGGCGGGTTTCCGTGCGCCTTAGAAGCGCGGCCAAGCCGAGACAGGGCGCTGCAGCAAGTGAGAGAGACTCCTCTCCCGATGAGCTTTTCAATAGAATGATTGCGAAGGCGCGACAGCGAGTAATTATGGTTGCTGCTGCCGGTGCTGCGGTGGCTCTAGCCCTGATGCTGGCCATGCTTTTCCTCCCAGCGATGAGCGTGATGCTTGTAGCGCCGTTTGCCGCTGCGGCGCTCGCGGTTTCCGCTTGCGCGCTTGCTAGCTACGAGGTAGCGAGGCGCGTCGCGGATGCCTACTCGTATAAGCTCTACGTGAGGCTTACATCAGCGCAGCCACCCCCTGTGAGAGAGGCTCCTCGCGCCGCTGAAGGAGCACAGGTGCTCGTGAAGCCCGTTGTGCCGGCAGCACAGGTATTAACTCCTCAAGCACCTCCTGCGCAGCAGCCACGGCGCCCGCCGCACCCCCCGCTCGTCACGGCACAGCCAACGGCTACAACAGCAACGCAGAGACACGAGGTCATCGTGCGGCCGGTGCAGCCTGCCCCAAGGGCACAGGCGGCGCCTGTGACACCTGCATCATCTCCCACCTGCCCGCAGTGTGGTCGCGAGCTGCCTTACGGGGATCTCCACCTGATATGCCCCTTCTGCGGCTCTAGGCTGAAGTAGCGCGCCCCTCCCTCAGGAGCAGCAGTAGTAGTGCCAGGCCTGCGGCAAGCACCGCATAGTGCCTGGTTTCCTCCCAGCTGTCAGCTGTCACGCGGATCGACAGCCTGACTTCCTGCGCACCTGAGGGAGCATACACTAGAAGGTAGTCGTTAGGATCGCCCTTATTCACGCGGTAGAGAATCACCATGTTGTCTAGCATGTTCACGCTGGCACCGGAAACCTTGTCCGCGGGTGAGCTGCCCGTACTGGCTGTCAGGTCTATCGGCAGCAGGATACCTGAGATGTTTGCCAGCGCGAAGATGTGGGGATAGGCCCCTTCCAAGGTGAAGGAGGTCGTGCTCGTCGTTATGCTCTGCCTGGCTTCCGGGGAAGCGACGTAAGCGTAGACGAGGGAGGTATCTACCCCCTGGATCTTGAGTAGTGCTGCCACAAAGGCATGCACATCCCCGCAGGAGCCAGACATCCTCTCCATGAACCTGGCAGGGCACATCACACCCCCCTCTTCCCTTACTGAGTAGCTGAACCTTTCAAGCGTCCACTGAACAGTGTTCACGATGAACTGGTCAACAGTGCTGCTAGATCTTCTCAGCTGGCTCGACAGAGAGACGAGGTCTTCGAAAGACTTGCTCGAGGAGTTGCACCTCCAGAAGCCGCCTGGATAGGTTTTCCCACCCGCCTTGTCCCATGCGATTCCCTCCACGAGGGTCCACCTGCCCCTGAAGGGAGGGGGCACAACCTTAACCCTCTGCACAAGTGTGATGTTTATGGTCCCCGAGAAGGAGATGGAACCAGGGTCTGCGTAATCGTTACCCTCGCTGTCCTTTTTCACTGTGAAGCTGGTAGGCAGGCCGTTGATGAAAACCTGTGCGTAGTCCCTCTCCTGGAACCCTTTGATAGTCGGAGCTAGGAGAAAGTGCCTCGAGAAGACCTCAGGGCCTACAACACCCTCACCTCTCGCCACGTACTCGACCTTCAAGTAGTAAGTCCTATGGAGCAGGGGCGCCATAAGTGCTACCGCAAGCACCAGCGCGTAAACCCGCAGCTGCTGCTTCATCATCGTTCCTGTCAACCGAGAGGGGAAAACATTAATCTCGGTTACTACTGGTGGAGGGGGTGGCCGTGGGGGAAAGGAAAGGCTTCATCGTGAGGATTTCAGGGCCTGTAGTGTTCGCTAAGGGCGTGGAGGACATTAAGCTCGGGGAAGTGGTCTACGTGGGCGAGGAGGGGCTTCTAGGAGAAGTGGTGCGGGTGTCAAGGGACTACTTCGCCATTCAGGTCTACGAGGACACGAGCGGGCTGAGGCCCAAGGAGCCGGTCACGGCCACGGGCAAGCTCCTGGTTGCGGAGCTAGGGCCGGGTCTCCTGGGCAGGGTCTTCGACGGGGTGCAGAGACCTCTCGAGGACATAGCGGCTCTAGTAGGCCCCTTCGTCAGGAGGGGTGTGAAAGTGCCATCATTACCGCGGAACAAGCGGTGGCACTTCAAGCCCACGGTGTCCCGGGGTGAGAAGCTGGGCCCCGGGGACGTGATAGGGGTGGTTCAGGAGACCCCTCTCATCGAGCACCGCGTGATGGTGCCTCCGAACCTGAGCGGGACCGTGAAGGAGGTTGCGCCGGAGGGCGACTACACGGTTGAGGAGCCTGTGGTTGTGCTTGAGTCCAACGGTACAGAGATTCCTCTATGCATGAAGCAGGAGTGGCCTGTGAGGCAGCCTCGGCCCTACAGGGAGAGGCTGCCCAGCGACGTGCCGCTGCTTGTGGGCCAGAGGGTGCTGGATACCTTCTTCCCGGTGGCTAAGGGTGGAGCGGGCGCCATCCCCGGCGGCTTCGGCACAGGGAAGACGGTGACTCTGCACAAAATCTCAATGTACAGCTTATCACAGATAGTGGTCTACATAGGGTGCGGGGAGAGGGGGAACGAGATCGCGGAGATGCTGAAGGAGTTCCCAGCCCTGAAGGACCCGAAGACGGGGAGACCCATCATTGAGCGCAGCATAGTGATAGCCAACACATCAAACATGCCTGTGTCGGCTCGCGAGGCCTCAATCTACATGGGGATAACCATTGCCGAGTACTACAGGGACCAGGGCTACGATGTGACCCTGATAGCTGACTCGACGAGCAGGTGGGCTGAGGCTGTGAGGGAGATTGCTGGCAGGCTCGGCGAGCTGCCCGTGGAGCGCGGCTACCCAGCCTACTTGCCCGACAAGATTGCGGAGTTCTATGAGAGGGGTGGTAGGGTTAAGGCCCTTGGGAGGCCTGAGAGGGAGGGCTCCGTTACGGTCCTGGGTGCGGTTTCGCCGCCAGGCGGAGACTTCAACGAGCCTGTAACGATCCACACCCTGCGCTTCGTCGGCACAATGTGGGCCCTCGACACGGACCTCGCCTACAGGAGGCACTTCCCCGCTGTGAACTGGCTGAGGAGCTTCAGCCAGTACGCCGACATCGTTGAGAGGTGGTGGGTCAGGAATGTGGCCCCCGACTTCCCCCAGTACAGGAGGAAAGCCCTCAGGCTGCTGACTGTCGCTAGCGAGATCGAAGCCATAGCCTCGGTCGTCGGCGAGAGCGCCCTCCCTGACGACCAGAGGCTGATCCTGCTCGCTTCAGAGATAATAAAGGAGGGGTTCCTGAGGCAGACGGCGCTGGAGGGTGAGGACGTATTCTGCAAGCCAGAGAAGCAGTACTGGCTCCTCAAGATGATGATCGACTTCTACGACAAAGCCTACGAGCTAATCAAGAAGAGGGTCTCCGTGGAGGAGATAATGCGGCTGCCCGAGATCTACGAGATGATGCAGGTGAAGGAGGATGAGAGGGGCCTGGAGGCCGTCAAGGAGCTCTATGGCAGGGTTATGGCCAGGCTGGAGGAAATAGCTAAGAGGCACGGGGTAACCCTGGAAAGCAAGGCGGGGGTGATCGCAGGTGCCTGACGAGCTGCTCCAGTACGTTGTGCCAAAGGTCGGTGGCAAGATCTACCGAGGGGTAAGGGAGATTAGAGGAAGCCTCCTTATTCTCGACGGCGTCGAGGAAGCGGCTTACGACGAGGTAGCCCTTATCTTCGGCAAAGATGGTCGGGAGAGGGTTGGCAGGGTACTCGACACGAGCATCGGCACGGCTATAGTACAGGTGCTGGGCGACAGAGAGGGCTTGGAAACGGACACCCTGGTGAAACTCACAGGCACCACCTTCAAGATCAGGCTATCCGAGGACGTCCTGGGGAGGGTGTTTAATGGGCGCTTCGAGCCGGTAGACGGCCTCCCGCCAGTCCTCTCAGGGGAGATGAGGGAGATAACAGGGGCGCCGATCAATCCCGTCATGAGGGAGTACCCCCACGACTTCGTGCAGACCGGCATATCCGTCATCGATGGCCTCTTCAGCCTTGTGAGAGGCCAGAAGCTACCCATATTCAGCGTCTCAGGGCTGCCCCACAACATGGTTGCAGCGCAGGTAGCGAGGCAGGCGACCGTGCGCGGTGAGGGCGAGCAGTTCGCCGTGGTCTTCGCGGGGATAGGCCTTAGGAAGACGGAGGCGGAGTTCTTCCTGGAGCAGTTCAGAGAGACAGGAGCTATCGAGAGAATGACCGCTGTTATCAACCTGGCCGACGACCCGGCTGTGGAGCGCCTAATGACCCCGAGGATAGCTCTAACGGTCGCAGAGTACCTTGCCTTCGACCTCGGCATGCATGTGCTCGTCATCATGACGGATATGACGAACTACTGCGAGGCCCTCAGGGAGGTCAGCTCCGCGAGAGGCGAGATACCGGGCAGGCTCGGGTACCCCGGCTACCTCTACAGCGACCTGGCGACGATATACGAGAGGGCAGGGGTGATAAAGGGGAGGAAGGGAAGCATAACGCTGTTCCCCATACTCACGATGCCCGGCGGGGACCTCAGGCACCCCATCCCGGACCTGACGGGCTACATAACGGAGGGGCAGATATTCCTAAGCCAGGAGCTCTACAGCCAGGGCATCTACCCGCCTGTGAACATCCTGCCCAGCCTCAGCAGGCTCATGAAGGCCGGCATAGGCCCCGGTAAGACTAGGGAGGACCACCGCTACCTGGCCGACCAGCTCTACGACGCCTACTCGAGGGGGGTGAAGGCCAGGGACCTCGCCAGGGTGATCGGCGAGATCGGGCTCAGCGAGAGGATGAGGAGGTACTTGAGGTTCGCGGAGGAGTTCGAGAGCAAGTTCGTGAACCAGGGATTCTACGAGAACAGGAGCATCGAGGAGACCCTCGACAGGGGCTGGGAAGTGCTCTCCATACTGCCCGAGGAGGAGCTCGTGAGGATACCCAGGAGGATCATCGAGAAGTACCACCCCAAGTACAGGAGCTGATGCAGGATGTACAGCGAGCTCAGGTTCCTGCCAGCCTCCAGGGGCACGCTGCAGCTGCTCAGGCGCAAGCTCGAGCTGGTGCAAAGGGGCAAAGACGTCCTACAGATGAGGAGAGACCAGCTGGCAAAGGAGATCTTGGCAGTGCTCGATGAGCTCAGGAGGCGGTCAGAAGCTGAGAGCGCCTTCCTCGAAGCCTCCAGGAGGATCGCGACACTACGCATGGTCAGAGGGGAGTACGACTTCAGGTCGATAGCCTCCCTTGTAAGGCCTCCAAAGGTCGTCGGAACGATAGTCAGCTACCAGGGCGTACCCGTGCCCCAGGCCAGGATAGCCGAGGAGCCTGACTTCTCGAAGGTAGCCGACCCGGAGTACCGCTCAGCCATGGAAGAGCTCTGGAGAGCGGTTAAAAGCCTCATCGAGGTCGCGAATATGGAGGTCGCGGTCGAGAAGATAAGCGAGCAGCTCTCCTACGTGAACAGGATTGTGAACAGCCTGGAGAAGAACGTCATCCCCCTTCTCCAGGATACTATCCGCAGAGTGGAGGAGAGAGTCCTGGAGGAGGAGCTGGAAGACTTCACGCGGCTAAAGCTGCTCGCGGGTGCTTGAGCCTATGGAGACGTACGCGGCTGTGCGGGCGCACGGGGTGAAGTCCAGGCTTCTCTCAAGGCAGGACTACGAGGCGCTAGTAGCCGGCTCGAAGAGAATCTGGGACTTTCCCGACTACGCTCACTTGTCGGAGCGGGACTCCCTGGAGAAAAAACTAGAGAAAATATATAAAGTGTACATCAACAGGATGAGCCTACTAGCCAAGATACCTGAAGTTTCGGACTTCGTCTTTGCGCTGCTCGATCGGCTCGAGGTTGAAAACATCAAGTTCCACCTACGCTACATTGCCGGGTATCAGAGGCCAGTCCTATACTACCCCTACAGCCGCCT
>JAJHRT010000120.1 GCA_020833575.1 Thermofilum sp.
ACCTCTACGAGGTAGTCCGCGTTGTAGGAGCCCGAGTCCTGCCTCCTCGCAACGAAGGGGTAGGTGTAGCCTGGGGGCGGTAGCTTGTCCACGCGTATCCACGCGGAGATTGTGAGCGACTTGCCCGCGAGGTTGAGGATGTCGCCGAAGTCCACGTAGTCGTTGACGCCGTCGAAGCTGAGGGCGTAGTTGTACCTGCCCTGGACCCATGCGGGCCCGTTCTGGAGGGTGCCTACCGCGCTGCCTATCAGCGAGGCTGGGTCAGCGTAGGTGATGGGGTAGCCCGGACCCTCGTCGAGGCGGAAGAGTGCCTGGAGGTTCGGTATGACGGCGAAGAAGACACTGCTCACGTCGCTCTGGCTGGTGGCGGAGGGGTTCCCGTAGTAAATGTAGATGGTCTTTGATCCTTGCGGAATGCTTGGGACCTTTATCCATAGCTTCGTAGATGCAGTATTGCACGTGCCCGGCTCTACCCAGTATGGTAGCTGTGTCCTGTCGTCGGTGTCCACAACCCTCAGGTCCCCGCAGTCACTGCGCATCTTCCCGGCGGAGATGAGGCTGCGAGTGTCGAGGTAGATGCTGATCTGCTGGTCCGTGTACGACGCGCTGCTGGATATGGTCACCGGCACCCTGTAGAGCCAGGCCATGCTCCACCAGGAGGGGGGCGCGGTGTTGGAGACTGTGATGCGGCGCGCGTACGCCCAGGCGGTGTCCCACCAGGGCGTGGTTGGCGTGGTCGGCGGCGCGGCGCCTAGGGTGATCGTGGGCGTGTAGATGACAGCGCCGTAGCTCACGAAGGTGGAGGGCTTGAGGGGGGTGGCTGCGCCGCCGACCTGCAGGGCTGCGAGCTCGCTGCCCGCGACCTGCCTGACCGTGTAGTTGAAGCACGTCACGTTCTGGCACCTGAGCAGGGCATAGGCGACGGCCCGCTGCACGCTCACGTGGTGGACTGGCGTGGCCTGCCTGGCGGCAGTGGAGACCAGCATGGCGGCTGCGATAGCGTACACGAGCGCGATTGCAGCGGCCTCCACAGCCCTCACGTCAACCACCCCTAGCCAGCCTAGCGGTGGTAGTGTTGTAGACCACGATGTAGCTCGCAGCTCTCCCCTCGACCCGGGAGAGCGGGGCTATCGCCGCCCTCTCGCCCCTGAAGCTCACGTAGCCTGTCTCGACGTGGACAGGCTGGGGCAGGATGATGACGGTCTCCGCGAGGTCCGCCGTGGCGTTGATAGCCTTGGCGACGAGCTGGGAGTAGGGCTCCGGCCTGCTGAGCCACAGCCTGTTAGCCAGCGCCACCAGGCCTGCGAGCAGCACTATCTCCGCTAAGACCACGAGGGCCTCGTCTACTGCTGGCATGGCCCCACTCTCACCTCCTCCACGACTACCTGCCTGGGGCCCGTGAAGCTGTACCACTCCACCTTGCCGCTCGTCTTCGCGTGGAACTGCACCTGCTTGACTGCCGAGACGCTGGTGCAGACGCTCGCCCCCCTGTACGGCGTCGCGCTGAAGTAGCGGGCCCTCACCGTGTAGCCGTCGTCCAGCACGTCCAGGTAGCTGATTACACCAGCGTGCGTCCCGTTGCCCCACACGCGCCAGGGCTCCGGCGCGGCCTCCTCGAACACGGGGCTCGGGGCCCTGAGGACGACGTAGACCCTCGCAGCCGGAACCCTGTACTCGACGTCGTCGAGCGTGAGGTTGATGGTCATGGGCCTCGCCTCGACGCTGACCGTGACGCCGCTCAGCCTCCCGGCGAGGAGGGCCTTCTTGAGCTCGTAGGCCTCCTCGAACCTGTGCCCCGGCTGCGCGGAGAGGCCGCGCAGGACGGCGTAGGCCGCTGCGGCTGTGGCTGCCACGAGCGCTAGGATGACCAGCAGCTCCCTCACAGGCATGTTGCAATAATTGCATAGGCCTCTATTTAACCTCAACCTCGTGAGAAAAAAACCCTTTGAGGGAGGTCCTTTGGGCGCTACGCCCTGGGCGGGTAGACTGCGGCGATGGGGACGACGACCAGGCCTGGCCTGGGGCTGCTGACATGCTCGGCGTAGATTACGAGGACGTAGTCCTTAGTGTTGGCGAGGTTGATGATAATGCGGGTGAGCGTGGAAACCTTGTAGGAGGTGTCAGACCACGCGACCACGGCGTAGTCGCTCCACCTCCTGAACTCCAGGCGGAGCCAGGCGGTGTAGTGCTGTCCTGTTTTCACGTCGATGAACTCGACGTCCGCCTGGAAGCTTGTGCCCTCCGAGATCCAGGCGATGTGGGGCATCGCGTAGGCGAAGCTGAGCTGGAGCGGCTCCTGACCCCAGGCGGGCGTCTGCGGCTGGCCCGAGGGGCCGAGCCACCAGGCCTCAGCCCTCGCAGCCAGGACCCCGGCCTTGTACATCTCCCAGGTGTCCAGCGCGAGGGTCACGGTGAAGTTGCGCGAGGTCTCGTTGTAGCCTGCTTGCCAGCCGGTGGCGAAGCTGCCGTTCCCAAAGTTCACCACGCCCGCTATCGCGGGGGGCGGCGGCGCCAGCTTCAGGCCTGGGCGCTTGGGCGGGAGGTACTTCCAGGCGACGGTGATGCTGAGGCTGAGGCTCTGCTTGAGGTCCCCGTAGCTGTAGACCGGCGTGGCGGTAACTCTCACGGTGCTGACGACGACAGGCTGGATGAACGTGACTCTGGTCCCGTTCTGGAAGGTGTAGGTGAAGGTGACGTTGTAGACCGCGAGCGATGTGCCGTTGCTCAGCCAGCAGGAGGTGTCGTAGCCCTGCTTGTAGGGGTTCCAGGCAGCCAGGAAAGCGAGGCCCCACTCCCCGCCGCTCCAGTTCACCTTGGGCAGGCAGCCGCTGATAAGCTTGAGGAGCTTCCTGCCGCCCACTTCCACGACGCAGCTGGAGTACTGCCAGCCCTGCGGCAGCGAGACGGGGAGCTGGGTGTTGTTGGCGAGACCCACCACCTTGACCTCGGAGCCGTCCCAGAGGACGGCGACCAGGTGCTCGCCGCTGTAGTACTCGGTGACGTTCACCCACCAGGTGCCGCTCCAGCCCCACTCGGGCTTGAGGAGCCAGGGTAGGGGTAGGGCCTCGCCTGGGAGGTACATCGTGCTCAGGGTGAGCTGGACGACCTGCTTGAAGACCGCGTGGAAGTGGTAGCCGTTGTCAATGGTGACGGTGATGGGGTTGGCTGTGGAGTAGTCCGCAAGCTGGCCGCCGTTAACGCCGCGCATCCACTTCTCGAAGCTGCCGGTGCTCGGCGCGGCC
>JAJHRT010000121.1 GCA_020833575.1 Thermofilum sp.
GGCTGCAACCTCGCTGTGCGGTTGGTTGCCTATAGCAACGTTGTAGTCCGCCAGGTCGAAAACCTCCCTAGGCATCTTCTCCCCACCCACGACGACTAGGATGTCGGCGCACCTCTCTCGCAGCTCGGCCAGCAAGCTGGGCTTTTCACCTATATTTACTCCGTACATTGTCAAATGAACAACTATGCCTCCTATCTTCTTCCAGTACTTGATTAAGCTAATAGGATTGCTCACGGTGTTCACTTCGAAGCGACCACCCCAGACCTCGGTAACCTTACGCAGGGTCCTTATAACGGACTCCTCCACGTGTTCCTCTAGGTATATCCCATCAGCTCCGAAAGCCCTTGCGACAAGCCCCACGTGCGTAGTAACCCTATGGTCTCTGACAGGTCTATGCCCCATTCTCAGCACGAAGACTCTACGAGCGCAGGGCATCGGCACCTTTCCTCCGCCAGCTTTCCGGCGCAGTCATGCCATCGCCGCGCTCGGGCTAACGCCCCTCAGTGAGGGGTCGTTAGCGTATTCGCTAGCCGTGCCGAACTTCCTGAGTATTCGCTCCACGGCCTCCTCTTTACCCTCGAAGGAGATATCCACCCAGCTCCCATCGAAGGTGACGTTTAAGACTCTGCACTTGCTCCCGATCTCCCTCATGGCATCCTCGAACAGTGTGCTTGGAATTTTTACCTGCTTTCTCACCCTACCGGGAAGGCTCTCCAGGATCCTCTGCTGAAGCGCATCTAGATTGTAGCCGGTTCTCGCGGAGATCGGCACAACTCCTAGCAAGCCTAAGGTTTCCAAACGTTGAAGGTTTACCTCCAAGATCGGGGGTTGTGCGGAATCCACCTTGTTAGCCGCGATTAGCACTCTGCTCGGCTGCACGCCCAGACTCGAGAGGATAGCCATTCCCGCTATAACTTTCCTCTCGACCTCGCTCGGAGGCTCTGAAGCATCAACCAGGAATAAGACTAGATCGGCGTAACTAATCTCACCTAGTGTGGTGTAGAACGCGTCGAATAGCTGCTCAGGGAGGCTATCTATAAAGCCTATAGTGTCCGAGACTAGGACGGGCATTCCTAGCATGTTTACGAGCTTAGTCTTCGTGGAGAGCGTCGCAAAGGGCTTGCCGTCGATGTAGCCTTGCCACGCCGTGAGCCTGTTGAACAGGGTGGTCTTCCCAGCGCCCGTGTAGCCCGTTAAGGCGATGCTGAACAGGCCTGCTTCGTGTCTTCTCAGCCAGCGCATGCTCTTAGCCTTCCTGAGCGCCTTCAGAGACTCCTCGATCCTCGAAATGCGCGAAACCACGTGCTCGTAGTAGGCGTCGACAGCGTACCTGCCGCCACCCATGAAGCCATGCAGCTCCCCTCTCTTCTGCAGGTTGATGTACTCCCTGGCGAAGCTGAGCTCCCTCTTCAACCTAGCGAGTTCGATTTGCAGCTTGGCTTCCTTGCTCCCAGCCCTCTTAGCGAATATCTCCAGTATCAGCTCGTACCTGTCGATGACCTCCACTCCGAGCTCTTTCCTCAGGTGGTAAACCTGGTTGGGCTTTAGCAGGTTGAAGAAGATGACCTTGCTCGCCCCGGTCTTTGAGACAAGCTCCTTCAGCTCCTCAACCTTACCCCGACCTATATTATAGCGCGAGTCGGGAGGTCGCTTCTGCGTCAGCTCGCCGGCAATCTCGTACCCCGCAGCCTCAGCAAGCGCTCGTAGCTCATGAAGCATGCAGCGCTCTCCCTCAAGCATGCGCTGAACCAAAATCACCCGGGCACGCATTTGATCACTCCCTAAACTCCGCGACATCACCTAGGGTAAGCGAGTAACCGTAATAGTCCTCGCCGAGGCCCTCAAACCTTGTTAACTCCTCACCGACCCTCTCAAGGAGTTTGACTCTCAGGACTCTCTCCAACTTCCGAGCCAATTCGAGGGTGGGCTCAAGCTGCTCCGCTTCAATGCGCCTAATGGTGGATTCCTTCTCCCCCACCATAGCGGCTAATGCTTCTCGAGTCAACCCCATGCTCTCCCTAGCCTTCCTAACTATCTCGCCGTATCCCTCCACCACGACGTACTCCTCGGCTTCAGACGCTCTAGACTTTCTCGTAGCCAGCGCTCTACGAGCGGGCTGCCCTCTTGCGCTCTGCGTCAAGTTAAGCACGGCAACCACAGTACGACCTCTGGCGCACCTTGAGCATACGAGCAGCTCAGCACCTTCAAGCACGATCTTGTATACAGCGCCCCTGATCTCGGTCCCGCAGAGCTCGCACTTGACCATTCGCCTTTCAGGTGTCGAAGCTCCCTTTTTACTTTTGCTCTGAGGAGCTCCTCAGTGTCAAGAGAGGTTTAAAAGCACTCCTTATATAGGGCGAAGCAGTCGTATGCCGCGCGTAGCGTGCGAGAAACCCAGCGAGTGGGAGCTGAAGCAAATAATCGCCGTTGCCAGGTACCTCTACGGCGTCGACATCTCTCCTCTACTGAAGAGCAGGAGTGTGTGCATCTCCAGGTCCCCTGCTACCGGGAGGATTAGGCACGTGTACTTAGACGGGGTGCTTGCTGCGAGCTTGAGAAGCAGCGATGGGTTTCTGGTATTCACACCCGCCGGCTGGAAGATGTTGCGCGAAGCCTCGCTGAACAGCCACGAGGTCGTGATCCCACCGGATGTCGCTAGTTTCATCGCTGAGGGTAGGTCGCTCTTCAGCAAGCACGTTAAGGCGGCCGATCCGGAGATCCTGCCTGGAGATGAAGTATGCATAGTCTCTGAGGGGCGGGTTATAGCAGCTGGTAAGGCGGTTCTTCCTGGGAAGGATATGGGCGTCATTAGGAGAGGTAAAGCTGCGAAAATCAGGAAGGGTGTAGGTGAGGTAAAAACTAATTAATTCGTAAGGCTACTTGGTTTTATGAAGGACCACGTAGCGGAGCTGTCGCCGCGTCTCTATCTTCGCGTTAAACTTGTCCCGGAGCACCCTCTCTATCTCGCGATAATAGTACTGGTTTGTGAGCCATGCAGGAGGTCTTACCCTGGGAACAAGGCCCCTGATCACGCTGATGTCAGTAGTCTTCTTAACATAGGAAACATAGGTGTACCTCAGCAGGGTCCTGAGCTTGATAGATATCCTCGACGACTTTGTGGAATTCAACAATTGCTGAACAACAAGCTCTAAGTGCTCGAGAATCTTGTCCTTCTCCTCCCGGATCTTCAGGCTCATGGA
>JAJHRT010000026.1 GCA_020833575.1 Thermofilum sp.
CTTGACCGGGGTGTACTTCCTCCCGGTCAGCTCGCCGTACTCCTCAAAGACCTCCCTGATCACCGGTCTCGTAGACTCCAGGGCTTCGAACTGAGCGCGCTTGTGCTCCATGTACCAGTCGAAGAGGTCGAGAGCTCCGTAGGTCATCGGCCTATCTGGATCTATCCTATTGACCGGCTCCTTCTTGGGCAGGAAGGCATCAACGTCGGAGTCTTCCAGCACGCTGAGCCTCTCGACCGAGTGGGTGAGGATGAAGCCGTCCAGGTTCACTATGCTGGGGAAAAGCACTCTGTGGTCCTCGCTTATCCTGAAGGCCATGAGCGTGAGGTCGTACGCCTCCTGGACGTTCTCCGCGAAGAACTGAAGCCAGCCTGTCTCCCTAGCCGCATATGCGTCGTCGTGGGAGCAGTGGATGTTGATATTCGGCGACAAGGCCCTGTTGCCTATCGCCATGACAATTGTCGTCCTCAGCCCTGCGGCGATCCAGAGGATTTCCCACATCAGCGCCAGCCCCTGGCTGCTAGTGGCTGTGAATACTCTAGCCCCAGCGAGTGAAGCCCCAACGGCTGCCGAGAGAGCTGTGTGCTCGCTCTCAACAGGGATGAAGGCCGCGTCCAGCTCCCCGTTGTTCACGTACTCGGCCAGGGCCTCAACGATTATTGTCTGCGGGGTTATGGGGTAGGCGGAGATCACGTCCACCTTCGCCTGCTTCACTGCGTAAGCTACCGCACGGTCACCGTTAAGGCCTACAACCCTGCCCCTCACGCTCCTCACCCCTCCATCACCATCTCGATGGCGTGCACTGGGCATACGTTAGCGCAGATGCCGCAGCCCTTGCAGAAGTCGTAGTTAATCGAGACAGAGTCGTCCTCGTGCCTGTGGATGGCTGGCTCTGGGCAGTGAACCCAGCACAACAAGCACTTTATGCACTTCTCCTTGTGCAGCAACGGCCTGAGGGCGCGCCAGTTCCCAGTCTTGTAGCTCAGGCTGGTCATGGGCAGAGGTATCACATTGCCCAGAGGTAGGTCCCTCCAGCTCCTCGGAGCGAACGCAGCCTCACTCATACGGCCTCACCTCCTCATAAGCCCTCTTCACAGCTGCCGCATTCAGCTCGGCTATCTTGGGGTCTCTTCCGAAGCGCTCCTGCACGACCTCCAGCACAGTGTCTATTTTCACCAGCCCACTCGCGCGCGCGAAAGCTCCGAGCATTGGGGTGTTGTAGAGGGGTCTTCCGAAAATCTCCATAGCGATGCTGTACGCATCTACAAGCCACAGCCTCGCGTTCAGCTTCCTGACCTGCTCCACGAGACCGGGTGCAGGGGACCTTGCGTTAACCACCACCAAGCCCCCTTCCTTCAGCCCTGCGGTCACGCTCGCCACCTCGCCTTGGAGACTTGGGTCGATCACCACTACCGCGTCCGGGCTGTATATGCCGCTGTGCAGCTCTATGGGCTCGTCGCTGATCCTCGTGTACGCTCTCACGGGTGCCCCCCTCCTCTCAGGGCCAAACTCAGGAGCGTGGTAAACGTACTTCCCTTCCCTTATCGCAGCCAAGGCTAGAAGCTCGCTAGAGGTGACAACGCCCTGACCTCCCCTTCCGTGCCATCGAACCTCGTACATCCTCTGCGGCATCTTACCGCGAAAACTAACCTCCCTCGCGATATAAAGCTTAGTTAATCACGGCGTACATACTGCGCAGCAAGAGCAGGGCTGGAGGGGCTACGCAATGCCTACCAAGGAGTGTCGAAAGGGTGCGGTGGGCGGGACATTCTCCCTGATGCACAGAGGCCACAGGCACCTGCTGAGAGTGGCTGCCGAGAAGTCCAAGGCACTGCTGGTCGGTATCTCCAGCGATGAGTATGCCTCAGCCAGGAAGGCGCACCCCCTAGAGCCTTACGAGCTACGCGCACTGAGTGTGCTCCTCTACCTACTCATGGTGGACCCTGATCTCGAGGTGGAGATCCACCCCCTAGATGATGCCTTCGGCCCAGCCTACCTAGACGGCGAGCTCGAATGCATCTTTGTTAGCGAGGAGACGGTTCCGGGAGCGGTCGCCATCAACATTCTGAGAAGGCTGAGGGGGCTTGCCCCGCTCCGCATATACTCTGTTGAGCTGATCACGGACGAGAAGGGGGTTCGCTTATCCAGCACAGCTCTCTGGAGCAGGTTTCTGCGCAACCCTGCGCCTAACAACCTCGACCAGGACAGCCATACCGGCGATCCACCCGGCAAGGAGGACTAACCCCAGCAATGCTCGCAGAACGTTGCTCAGGACTACAGGCAGGAGGAGGTCCAGCACGAAGATAAAAAGCAGCACTAGGAGCCACGCTGCGATTATCAACGCCGTTAGCCCCGCCCATGCCCTAAGCAGCTTCACACCAGCTCACCTCCACGCCTAATGCAGGGCTGAGAGTAGAGCCAGCGCGCAGGCTGAGAGCTCGAGGAAGAAGTAAAGCCTGGCCACCTCCCGCTCCGTGGCGCTGCCGCCTAAGAGCAGAGCAAGCCTCGTTAGCGTCAGGGGGGCGTCGGCATCCCTACTCGGGTGGAGCACCCCCCTGTCGTCCACGTACGTGGGGCGCTTGGGAACCTTCCTGTGCTCCTTAAAGCCCCGGAAGCTCACTAGAATCATAAAGCCGTTAAGCAGGTGGGGGAGCAGCAGCGTGAAAACTACGAACTCGTAGTGGTCTACAACAGCTAGTGCCCCGAGCAGGCCGCCGAGAAACAGGGAGCCGCTATCACCGTTGAAGACCCTGGCAGGGTAGGCGTTGTATGGGTAGTAGGCGAGGAGGACTCCAACGACTATCAGTGAGAGAGCTAGGGTTGTGTGCCCTCCTGTAACGGCGGCGATCAGCGCGAGCGTCGAGTAAGCGGCAATCATCATGCCGGGGGTGACACCATTCAGCACATCAAGCATGTTTACCACGTTGGCGGGCCCTGCTACGGCCAGCGGCAGCAAGGCCCAGTAGATGATAGTGATCCTCAGGGTTCCGACGAAGGGCAGTGAGGGGCGCCCCCACTTTACCAGGTCGGGGCGCAGCAGGGCTGCGACCACTACCGGGAGTATGGAGAGCACCGTCGCGAGTGTCTTTGTGAGACCCCCCAGCACCCGCAGGTCGTCCACAAGGCCCACCAGGAAGCAGATAGCTCCAGCCCCTAGAGCAACAGCCGCTCTGACTACGGCATCGCTGATCCCTGTTAAAGCAACCCAGCTCGCGAAGCCTGCAGCAACGCCCAGGAATATCACAATCCCTCCAGCGTGAGCCACCTGCGGGTTCCCCGGCTTGTGCGCGTCGGGGCGCACCACCCCCCTGCTCCTCAGGAAGCTGATGAGAGCTGGTGCTGAGAGCCTAGTCACGACGAAGCCCACGGCAGCTGCAAGCAGTGCTGCGTACATACGCTTCGGACCTGCTGGCTGAGGTGTAGTAATACTTTCTGCTGCATGAACTCTCTACCGCTCCTGAGCGTAGCAGGCTTCAAGCCTGGTCAGGCTGTCCCTGATGAGGCCAAAGAGCGTCCTGAAGTCCGACTTGTCAACCCTGTTCTCGCCCAGCATCCGCCTAAGCACGAGCTCGCTGCTCTCCACCCTCTGCCTGTCGTAGCCCAGCAGCTCGCCCAGCCTCCTCAAGTGCCTGAAAAAAGCTTCCACCTCCTCCCTGGGAGGTCTCTCTATCCTGTAGGGCGCCTGCCCCGCTGCCGCGCTGAAGAGCTCGTAGAAGAGGACTGCGGCAGCATGACTAGCGTTTAGTGAGGGGTACTCCGGGTTAGCGTCTATCGTCACCAGGACATCGCACCTGGCTAGCTCCTCTCGCGTGAGCCCAATGTCCTCACGCCCTATCACCAGGGCTTTAGAGCCCGAAGTCTCGAGCAGTAGCCTCGCTGCCTCCCGGGGGGTTAGGTAACGCCGCAGCGGGCCGCTGCCCTTTACGCCTGTGCTGCAGGCAACCAGGTCGAAGCTCTTCACAACCTCTTCAAAGCTGCTTAGGATGACGGCGTTCTCCACGAGCTCTGCCGCATGAACAGCATACTTCCTTGCTTCGAGGCCTAGAGGGCACCTAGGGCTCACGATGACAAGCTTGCCTAGGCAGAAGTTCTTCATGCACCGTGCCAGGTAGCCGACGTTCTGGTCGTAAAGGGGCTGGACGAAGACCACTGAGATCTCGCTTAAGCGGGGGTCGCAGCCCACGGCCTCAACTCTAAGCGCGCGTTTTTAAAGCTCAGCACGCCCCGCGCACACCCGTGGACGAGGGTTACAGCGGCTTCAGGAGCGGCTATAGGTACATCTTCTCGCTCCCGAGAGGCAAGATGCTAGCCCTGCTCGCAACGGCTCTAAACCTCCTGTGCGCGGTGATATCCTTGCCGCTGGGCGCGGCTTCCAGCTTCGCAAAGGGTGCAGCTGCCGCTGCCCTCCTCGTACTCGCGAGCAAGCTGGTGGAGCCGCGGGTGATCACCTGGAAGAGAGCTGCGGGCTTTTACGCCCTTTTCTCCCTGGCAGCAATCCCTGCTCTTGCCGCGACGGGCGAGGCCTTCTACGCAGTCCTGTTCATGGATCTGCTGTGCTTCCTCTTCCTTGCCGCGACCTCGAGTCCTGCCAGGGCTTCAACCCTCCTAATCCTGTACACGGCACTTGCGTATTTTATCGCACCGCAGCTCTTCTCCAAGTCACTGCTATCCGTCACAGCGTACTTGGCCGTGTCGCTCGCCGTGCTAGCAGTAATAGACAGGAGGGTGAGAAGGAGTGTCGACATCAGTGGGTTGAAAATCCTCCGCGGCTTCCTGAGGTACATCCTCTCAGGCGAGAGAGAGGAGCTCGAAGAATGCTTCACGCGGATGTCCAAGGAGAGATCCCTCGGGCTCCACGTGGTGAACTTCCTCGATACCGAAGGCCGTGTGCTGGGAAAGCTTGTGGTCTCGGAGATCCACCCCGGTCCTATGAGGGATCTCGGTAGCAGCTCCCTCCCCTCGAAAGTGGTCAACAGCTGCAGCGCTCCAACACTCTTCTTGAAGGCGCCCTCGACGCACTCCGAGAACCTAGCCAGCTCCTCGGAGGTGGAGAGGATCGCGCGGGAGGTGTGCTCCATACCCTGCGGAGACCCCAGCAATTATGCTAAGGTGGGCGCGGGAACTGCTGGGAAGTTCGACGTGGTTGTCATCGACGCCGGCCGCATAGCCCTTGCCTTCATAGACCCACTCGTGCCTATGGAGGACCTTCCAAGGGAGGTGTTCGAGACCCTGCGCGAAGCCGGTGTGATCGCTGTGGACACTCACAGCATGATCGGTGAGGAGTACCTCTTGCTGGATAGCGCGGAGACCTACTCCCACGAGATCAGCAGCCTCTACGAGAGCATCCGAGACGCTCTGGAGAAACCCATTGCTGAGGGACCTATCAGGGCCGGGTTCCACAGGGTAAACTACTCTGACGGCAGATCGGTGGCTCCCGGGGGCATTTCTTGCGCTGTCCTGGAGGTTGGCGGGCTCAGGTTGGCTGTGGTCAGTGTGGACGGGAACAACATGGCAGCGGACTTCAAGCCCGTCCTCCTGAGCAGGCTAAAGGCGATAGGTGTGCTTCCCGTAGTCGCAACCACGGACTCCCACCTGTACACAGGTGCAATAAGCGGTGTAGACTACTACACGGTCGGCAGCTTCGATCGGGAGCTGCTGCTGGAGCTGTGCTCTAAGTGCGTAGAGGAGGCATTGAGCAACGCTAGAAGCGCCGCGCTGTGCTATGCGTGCTACACGATAAAATCCAGGTACCTCGACGCTTCCGCTCTGAAGCGCTTATCCCTGGTCACGAGAAGCAATGTTAGAGATGGAGTTGCTCTTGCCCTCCTAGCCCTGCTCACTGCTGTGCTCACCGCCCTCCTTTAGCATCTCGGCGATCCTCTCCCAGTTCTCGTCCACCATCCTCTGGATTCTCTCCACGTCCTCAGGGGAGAGGTGGCGGAAGCGCCCTTGTAACTTGAGGTACTCGGCCACAGGCTTCCTTTTGCCTTTTTCAAGCAGCGCTCTGCTAGGCCCCGTCAGGCGGAAGACCCCGTTCTCCACCTCGTAGAGCACCCACATCCCCGTCTCGACAGCCAGCCTGGACAGTTCAATGGTAAGGCTCGGGTCGTAGCGCCACCCAGGCGGGCAGGGCGTCAGCGCGTGGAGGTACTTCAGCCCACCTCTCATCGAGGCAGCCTTCCTGAGCTTCGCAAACGTGTCATTCGGGTAAGCGGGGCTGAGGGTCGCTACGTACGGGACCCTGTGCGAGACCATTATGCCTGGGAGGTCCTTCTTGAAGCCCGGGTTGCCGCTGGGAGTGGTTGTCGTCCACGCCCCGTGGGGTGTGGAGCCAGACTTCTGAATCCCCGTGTTCATGTAAGCCTCATTGTCGTAGCATATGTAGATGATATTGTGGCCACGCTCTGCCGCCCCGCTCAGAGCCTGAAGCCCTATGTCCACCGTGCCCCCGTCTCCCGCCCAGACAACAACGTTCGCAGGCTTGCCGAGCTTTTCGAGAGCCTCGATCATCCCTGAAGCAGCGGCAGCGCTTGCGGCGAAGGCTATGTGGAGGACTGGCACCCTGAACGCGCTCCTCGGGTGAGGACCTGCTATCACGGACGTGCAGCAAGCAGGTATGACAAGGTACGTGTTAGGACCGAGGGCCTTGAGCACGTGCCTCAGCATGACCGCCGCACCGCAGCCGGGGCACGCGACGTGGCCCTTCAGGAGGTACTCCTCCCTGGGGAAAACCCGGTGCGCCATGCCCATCACCTCCCGCGCCAGAAGTAAGTGCCGCCCTCCCTCTCCAGAGCCGCCTTATACATAGCTACCACGTCGTCCTCCGTCACGTCAACCCCGCCGACACCCGCTGAGAACTCCACCAGCTTCACAGAGCACCCCTTCAGGGCAAGCGCTGTAGCCACGTCGGTTGCGAGCGGGCCCATGGCACCCAGTGAGGTGGTTCTCGAGAGCACGATAGCCATCTTCTTGCCATCTAGAACCCTGGCAACGCCCTCGTAGGGGAAGGGCCTGTACAGCCACACCTTCAGGGCGCCCACGGGCACACCACGCGCACGGAGAGCGTCCACCGCTGACCTCACCTCGCCGTAGACAGACCCCATGGCTATGAACACCGTCTCCGCGTCCTCGCAGCGATAGCACTCGTACCCCCTTGAGTAGTCACGCCCAGTCAGCTCTCGGAGCCTGCCTGCGGCCTCCGCGAAGACCAAGGGGACTCTGCGCACAGCCTCCACCATGAGCCGTCGCGTCTCGGCGTATTCCTCTGGGTATGCAAGGTTCCCCAGGGAAGCTGGGTCCTCAGCTGCGAGAGGTGGCGCCCAGGCCCCCTTCGGGGGGAGCAGCCTGGTAGCATCCTCAACTAGCTCCACGGGCTCGTAGGTATGGGATACCTCGAAGGCGTCCCATGCCACGAGCGCTGGCAGGAGCACATCCCTGTGCTCAGCCACGCAGTAGGCAATTAGCGTGAGGTCGTAGACCTCCTGGGCGCTGCTAGCGAAGAGCATGGTCCAGCCGCTACTCCTCACGGTGAAGAAGTCTGCGTGATCACTCCATATGTTCCAGGGTGGCCCCAGAGCCCGCGTGACGAGACCCATGACGATCGGTAGCCGAGCGCCAGCAGCCCACCACACAACCTCGTACATGTAGAGGAGCCCCTGCGAGGACGTTGCGGTGTACGTCCGCGCGCCCACGCTCGCAGCCCCTATGAGAGCTGCCATCGCGCTGTGCTCAGACTCCACTCGAACGAACTTCGCCTTGAGCTCACCCGAGTCTATGAACTCGGCCAACTTCTCGATGATCGGCGTCTGCGGCGTGATGGGGTAGGCGGAGATGACGTCGGGCTGCGCGTCGCGCACAGCATACGCCGCCGCGTAGTTCCCTGTGAGAAGCAGCTTCATCGCTCGCTCACCATGGTGATTGCCTTGAATGGACACTCCCTCGCACAGATGCCGCAGCCCTTGCAGAAGTCATAGTCAATGACCACCCCGGCCTCCGAGACCTCTACGGCTGCGTCGGGGCAGAACAGCCAGCAGACCCCGCAGAGCTTGCACTTGGAGGCGTCCACCACAGGCCTCTCGGCCCTCCACCCCCCTGAGAGGACAGCCCCCACGGTTGGTCTGGCTAGTATCTTCTCAACACCTGCACTTCTCGACACGCCTCCACCCCTCCTCGACAGCTCTCAAGTTACTCTCAAGCATAGCCTTGATTTGTGCCTTTGTCGCCTCGAGCAGGTCGTGCAGCTCGAAAAGCCCAGACACCCTGCCCACAGCGCCTACCATCGGCATGTTCACCAGCGGTATACCTGCCACCTTGAGGTCCAGCTCCTCTGCTATCTCAAGAGCGTCCACGCAGTACTGCCCGCGACCCAGCCCCTCCAGGCCCGGCACAGACCCCCTGGAGTTCACGACGAGCACCCCTCCAGGCTTCACCAAGCTCCTCACGTCCACCACCCCGGTTAGCGAGGGGTCCAGCAGCGCCAGCACATCGCCCGCTCTCACCCTCGCGCGGCTGTAAATGGTGCTCTTCGAAAGCCTGTTGTAGGCGAAGACGGGCGCACCCCGCCTCTCCGCACCGAAGAAAGGTATAGCGAGCGCGTAGTAACCTTTAGACATGGCCGCCTGCGCGAGGATCAGGGCCGCAGTGACCCCACCCTGACCCCCTCTCCCCAGCCAGACCACATCAAATGTTTCAGGCATAACATCCCTAACCAGAATTGTGCCAACAATAATATATAGCTTAGCCTTCGTCTTAATAACGATGCGTCCCAGGATTACCGTGGAGCCTCCCGGCCCCCAGGCGCGGCAGATAATCCAGCGGGACGAGGAGCTTATAATGCAGAGCTTCGCCCGGTGGTACCCCCTTGTAGCCAAACGCGCCTGGGGGGTCTGGATAGAGGACGTCGACGGCAACATCTACCTCGACTTCAACTCGGGGATAGGTGTCAACAACACTGGGCACTGCCACCCCAAGGTCGTCGAGGCTGTAAAGCGTCAGGCAGAGCTCCTACTCCACTACTCGCTCACAGACTTCCTCTACGAGCCCCCCGTGAAGCTGGCCGAGAAGCTCGTCCAGATAACACCCGGCTCCTTCCGGAAGAAGGTGTTCTTCACGAACAGCGGCGCAGAGTCCATCGAAGCTGGGATAAAGGTCGCCCGGGGGCACTTCAGGGGCACTAGGCCTTACCTGGTGGCCTTCGCAGGCTCCTTCCACGGCAGGACTATGGGCGCCCTCAGCCTCACCTCGAGCAAGCCCGTGCAGCGTAAGTCCTTCGGCCCACTCCTCCCAGGGGTTTTCCACGTGCCCTACCCCTACTGCTACCGGTGCCCCTTCAGGCAGAAGTACCCCGACTGCAACCTCTGGTGCGTGGACTTCATCGAAGAGTGGCTCTTCAAGAAGTACGTACCACCCGAGGAGGTGGCGGCGTTCGTCTTCGAGCCGATCGCGGGCGAGGGCGGCTACATAGTCCCACCCCCGGAGTTCTTCCCGCGCTTGCGCAAGCTAGCCGACAAGTACGGGATACTCCTCATTGCCGACGAGGTGCAGTCGGGCTTCGGGAGGACGGGCAGGTGGTTCGCCATGGAGCACTGGGGCGTCGCGCCGGACGCTGTGGCCGCAGCCAAGGGCATAGCCTCAGGCCTTCCTCTCGGCGCGCTAATCGGCAGGGCGGACATAATGGACTTGCCACCAGGCTCCCACGCCAGCACCTTCGGCGGAAACCCCGTCAGCTGCGCAGCAGCACTGGCGACCATCGAGGTTATCGAGGAGGAAAAACTCCTCGATAACGCCGCGAGAGTTGGGGACTACGCCCTCAAGAGGCTCAGGGAGATGCAGGAGAAGTACCCCGCAATCGGCGACGTAAGGGGTAAGGGGCTGATGATCGGCGTCGAGCTCGTCAACCAGGACGGCTCGCCGGCACCCGAGCTCCTCCGCGCAGTCCTCGAGAGAGCCTTCAAGAAGGGTCTCCTGGTGATAGGCGCCGGCGTCAGCACCATACGCATCGCGCCACCACTCGTAATCACCCAGGAAGAGATGGAGACAGGACTGGAAATCCTCGAAGCCGCGCTCAGAGAAGCCCTAACGAAGTAGCGTGGTGGGGCCGCCGGGATTTGAACCCGGGATTCGGCGGGTGCTTCCCCTCCAAGCACCCTCCACCAGCGCCCCAGGCTGGCCTCAGGGGGCTGCACCCCATCCTTCCA
>JAJHRT010000004.1 GCA_020833575.1 Thermofilum sp.
CCAGCCTCAGCGCCTGCTCCGCCCTCGCCAGCTCCCGGGCCAGGTAGGCGGCGTGGCTGGGCATTAGCGCGCTCAGGTTGAGCCTCGAGAGAATCTCCGCCGCGCTTCTCCCCTCTACCACGCCCGCCAGGCTGCCGTCGGGCGCCCGGTGCTCCAGGACTATCCTGCCGCCCTCCACCCTCACGAGGAAGTCCCCCTTGTCGTCGCGGACGAAGGCCCCCAGGCTGCTGCGGAGCTCTTTGCTCAGCAGCTCCTCGGCTCTCGGCCAGTCGTGCTCGTAGATGTGCAGGCTGGCGCTGACGATCACCAGGTTCCCCAGTGCGACCTCGGCTCCCAGCCTCTCGGAGAGCTCCCTCCTCACGGCGTCCATGAGGCGCAGCAGCCCGTAGGCATTAAGGGGCCAGGCGGCGAAGGCGTCGTGGCTCCTGAAGTACGCGAGCTGGCTGTACACGCCGCCGGACAGGTCGCCCTGGACGACGAGGAGGCACGGCGGGTCGGGGCTGCCCCAGTCCACCTGGAAGTCCCAGGTGATGGCGACGGCCCTCCGGGTTGCGGGGCTGGTCGCCAGCCTCTCCACGAGCTTGGAGAGCTGGTCGCCAGCCTCCCTGTGCGCCCGCAGCCTCGCGCCGTACGTGTAGGCTGCCTCGGCGGAGGGCTCGGCGACGAGCCTCGCGTGCCGCTCCAGCTCGGACTCCGGGAAGTACGCCCTGAGCCTCCCCGCGCTCCCCAGCGCCTCCTCAGCCCTCAGCACCACGAGCGCGCCGAGCAGCTGCTTCTGCCTCTCCCCGTACTCAGAGGGCTTGGTGTAGCCCCACCGCATCACCGCGTCCACGACCTTCACCCAGGCCCTGAGGAGGTCGCTCTCGACGATGTACAGCCCGGCCGCCTGCACGGGCCAGGTGCGCGCCTCAACCTCCCTGAGCTCCAGCCCGACGACCGGCCTCGAGGAGCCGGGCCTGTAGCTCTCGGCAACAGCGCGCCTCAGCGCGTCCCAGTCACCCCTCCTGTACGCGTCCCTGAGGTCTACCAGCCTCACCTGCTGCAGCAGGGGCTTCAGCTCCTCGAGGGGCCACATCAGCCTGAGGCCCTGAGGCGGCTCGCCCCTGAACAGCCTCACCAGCGCCTCGCCGCTGTCCGAGAGCTCCGCGCCGAAGACTATCAGAGTGTCGATGCGCGGCTCATGCGCGAGCGTGTGGAGCAGGTAGTTCACGCCGTAGGACGTGTAGAGAGTGCCGACTGCGTGCACGAGCCCCGCGACACCCATCTCCCTGAGCCTCTCCGCGACCACCTCCTTCCTCGTCCACAGCGTGACCACCGCGACGTTGCTCTCCGGGTTCAGCACCAGCACGTCCTTCGACGGCATGCACCCCTCATGCCTTAGCACTAGGCGTGCGCGTATAACTAGCTATTAACAATGCGCGCAGTACGTCCGTATGCTATACCTCATCCAGCTGTCCTCGGGCTCGCCTCACGGCGACCAGCCACGCTGCGAAGAGCACCGCGAAGATGATCGCGTAGACTAGAAGCCGTACCTCGCTCACCTGTCTGAGCTCCATCGTGATTATCTCCCTGACGAGGAAGATGAGGGCTGCCTCCACCACGATGACGAGGGAGATGCGCTTCTCCTGAACACCTATCACCAGCGTTCTCATCAGGTCTATCGAGACGATCATGAGCAGAGCCTCGTCGAGGAACGTCACGAAGTGGGACCGGTCAAAGGTGGCTGTGAAGGCTAGCTCCGCAGCAGTCCCGGCCAGCTTGACCAGGGAGAGCAGGACCGCCACACCGAGCAGAACAGCTATTGCTAACTCCAGAGCGGAGATGAACGTGTGAAAGCCCTTGGCCAGGCCACGCTCCACAGGCGGCGCACTTCCGCTGCGGAATAAATGCTTTTCCAGCGAACTAGCATTTTAAATAGCAATGGATCGCGCTGAAATCCTCGGGTAGCGCGCTGGAGCGCGGGGTGCAAGTCCAGTGGAGAGAAAGTACATCAGGAAGATTGGGAAGGAGCTGCCCGCGCTGGGGATGGGGACCTGGGGGATAGGTGGCGGCTTCTGGACCCCGGACAGGAGCAGGGATGGGGAGTGGGTTCTCGTCCTGCGCAGAGGCATAGAGCTGGGAGCCTCGCTCATAGACACCGCGGAGATGTACGGCGGCGGGCACTCTGAGGAGCTTGTAGGCGAGGCCATCAGGGGCTTCCCCAGGGAGGAGGTCTTCGTGATCACGAAGGTCTGGCCTACTCACGCGCGGCGCGACGACGTCCTGAGGAGCGCGGAGGCCAGCGCGCGGAGGCTGGGCACGTACATCGACCTCTACCTGATCCACTGGCCGCCCACCGACGTGCCGCTCTGCGAGACGATGCGCGCGCTGGAGGAGGTGGTGGCAAGGGGGCTCGCCAGGTTCATCGGGGTCAGCAACTTCGGCCTGGAGCTCATCGAGGAGGCTAGGAGCTGCCTGAGCAGGGAGGACGTGGTGGCTGTCGAGAACAAGTTCAGCCTCCTCGACAGGCGGGACGAAAAAACAGTCGTCCCCTACACGGAGAGGGAGGGCATGGCGTACATCGCCTACTCCCCCCTCGAGGAGGGCTCGCTGGCCAGGGACCCCTTCCTCGCCGCTGTGGGCGCGAAGTACGGGAAGACCGCGGCGCAGGTTGCTCTGAACTGGCTCATCCGCTTCCCCTCGGTCATACCCATACCGAAGGCGGGCAACCTGAGGCACCTCGAGGAGAACCTGGGGGCTGTCGGCTGGAGGCTTAGCGACGAGGACTGGAGGATGATCTCCGAGAAGTACAGGTGGCTCCCCGCGTAGGCGCGCTAGACGTGCTCGAGCGGCTTCAGGCAATCAGGCGGGACCCGGCGGACCAGGTAGACGGTTTTGCCGCCCTTGAAGACGCGAAGGCCCCTCTTCTTCAGGCAGAGGGGGTCCACGGCTAGCACCACAGGGTCCGGGAACCTCCTGGCCCTCTCCAGGGCGTCCTCCAGGCTGGTCGTCAAGTGGACGTAGAGCCTCTTCATGGGTAGCAGGCCCACCGAGAGTATGCTGTCGAGCCTCGACCTGGACGTGCCGTGGTACAGCGGCTGAGCTGGGTACTCCACCTCGTACCTTATGCGGACGGGGATTGAGTGCCCGTAGCGAGCCCGGATGGCCGAGCCAGCGACCTCGAACCTGCCCTTCGGGTCGAGCTCCGCTACGGCTCTCACGTGCTCCTCCCCCACCCACTGGTGGCCAAGCCTCCTCAAGGCCTCCGCCAGCTCCTCGATCCCCACAAAGCCCTGGGGGTCGAGCCTGAGGCCTCCCGCTTCCGGGAAGTGCCTGAGCAGGCCGCTCATCAGCTTGCTCAGCCTCTCCCTGCTGCGCCCGTCCAGCAGGAGCTCCGCCGGCACGCCGCAGTGGCTCCGCTCCTCGGTGAAGCAGCCGCAGACCCTGCACCTGTAGATAGGCTTCACGGGGGGAGTTTGGGAAGAGCGATAAATAGGGCTGCCGCACCCATCCCAGGGGCGGTGTTGCTGAGCAAGCCTAACGCAAGGCTCTGCAGCCAGTGCAAGGGGTCCAGGAGGCTCTGCGGCCTCCCTGAGTGCCCGATACTAGTCAGGGTGCGGCAGCAGCTGAAGCTCGAGAAGCTTAGAGAGACCAGGACGCTCTACTCGCCCACACCGCCCTCGGTCCTCGTGGGCGAGCACGGCTACCCGCGCGTGCGCGCTGGCGTCAACCTCCCAGCGCTGGGCAGCGAGGACCCGAGACTCTTCGAGGACCCCGGCGCGTGGTGGGGGCGCCTCAGCCTTTACGACATCATACGGCTCAGGGCTGGGCTCGTTTTCTCCTACAGCGTATCGCACGTGAAGGCCGCCGGCAAGCTGAGCGAGGCTGTGCAGGAGGCAGCCCTCTCCCTCAAGCCCGTGGACTCGGAGGCCGTCTTCAGGAGGCCGCCGACCCCGAGGCTCACCTTCGACCCCCTGCTCAAGCCTGTGGGGCCGTCAGCGCCCGTGGAGCAGCTGCGCGTAGTGGGGAACCCTGCCATCCCGCGCCGCGTGGACCAGCTTGTCCTGGACAGGGTGAAGGCGGGCCGCGCCCTCGTGGAGCTCTACGAGCACGGGTACGATGTCTACTACCTGCAGCGACTCCTCTCGGCCGGGGTGCTGGGGGTCGAGAAGAGGCTGGTCCCCACGAGGTGGGCGATCACCGCTGTGGACAAGCTCCTGGGCGACTACCTCCTCGGCAAGCTCCGCGACAAGCCGCCCCTTCAGGGCTACGAGGTCTACCACTCGAGCTACATCGGGAACAGGTACACCCTGGTCCTCATGCCGCGGCCGTGGTCGATGGAGATGGTGGAGGTGTGGATGCCGCACAGCGTGTGGGTGCCCGGGGAGCAAGCCCAGGTGTACACGGTCCACGAGTGGAGTGACGGGAGGCCCTCGGCGGAGGATGGAGGCTACCAGGCGATCAGGTTCGCTGTGCTGGAGGAGCTGAGCAAGCGCGGGAGGCAGGCCTCGGTCCTCGCCGTCAGGGAGATCACGCCCGAGTACTTCGCCCCCGTGGGGAACTGGCAGATCAGGGAGGGGGTGAGGAACGCCTTGAGGAGGGGGCCCGTCAAGGCCTCCACGCTGGAGGAAGCTCTCGAGGTCGCGGCGGGACTTCTGCTCACCCCTCTCCGCGAGATCCTGAGCCGCAGCGTGCTGCTCAGGCACCTAAAGGTGCAGAGGGGGCTGGAGGAGTTCCTAGAGGCCTGAAGTGGCTACGCGCAGCACGTTAGCAGTGAGCCTGGCCGCTGTCTCCAGGTCCGGCTTCACGATAACCTCTGCTGAGACATAGCCGGTGTACCCTGTGTCGGCGAGCGCGGCCAGTATGCTGCCGAAGTTGAGGTGGCCCAGCCCCGGCGCGAGCCTGTTGCTGTCGGCGATGTGGAAGTGGCCTATCCTCGTGCCCGCCTGCCTTATCGAGTCCTCGACCACGCGCTCCTCGATGTTCATGTGGAACGTGTCGAGCAGAAGGTAGAGTGCTCCGCAGCCGATCTCGTCGAGCAGCCTCAAGCCGTCCGCCACCGTGTTCACGAGCCTGCTCTCGTACCTGTTCAGCGGCTCGAGGAAAAGCCTGACCCCCTGGCGCTCCGCGTGCGCGCAGAGCTCCGCCAGCTGCCCCTTGAGGAGCTCGTACGCCGCCTCGAGGCTGGGCGCCTCATCCCCCCTCCCCCTGATCAGGCCTATTATCACGCCGCCCGCCCCCACGCGCGCCGCAGCGTCGATGAGCTGCTTCAGCCTCTCCTGCGCGCGCCCGCGGACGCCCGGGTCGGGGTGCGTGAGGCTTAGCCCGTAGTGCAGGAAGTTCAGGCCTGTGCCCACGGCGGGGATCTCTAGCGAGTACTCCTTCGCCATAGCCGCCGAGAATACAAGCTGCTCGGGTTCAAGCACAGAGACCTCTACACCGTCGAAGTCGAGCCCCTTCAGGATCGCTAGCACCTTCGCGAAGTCCTCCTTTGCCACGGCCTCGAACCTGGCCTTTACGGGTGTGGCGACCATTGCTGCTTTAAAGCGCGGCACAGCAACCCCCGGGATTCCCCGGGAATTTAACGCAGGCTTACTAACGCGGCGTACTACAAGCCCCTAGCTGGAGAATTATAAACCTTCCCCATCCCGGTTATAAGGAGTTTTATGAGCTAGGAGCTCGACGAGCATGCCCACGATGAGGGCTGCAATAGTTAGCGCGGACTTCGCACCCAGACCGGGCTACAAGCTGACGGAGGCCGAGATGCGAACTCGCAAGGTGAGAGAGGGAAGCAAGGTCTGGAGGAACCCGAAGCTCGTCCTCAGGACTGACTACCCTGTGCCTGAGCCAAAGCCCGACGAGGTGCTAATCCGCGTGAAGGCCGTCGGCATCTGCGGCAGCGATATTCACTTCCTGGAGACGGACAGCGAGGGCTACATCATATACCCCGGCCTCACGCGCTTCCCAGTCGTCATCGGGCACGAGTTCAGTGGTGTTGTCGAGAAGGTGGGCGCCGCCGTCAAGACGCTGAAGCCAGGCGACATGGTGACCTCGGAGGAGATGTTCTGGTGCGGCGAGTGCGATGCGTGCCGCAGCGTGGACTTCAACCACTGCACCAGGCTCAATGACCCAGCTGACCTGGAGTACGGGGAGCTCGGCTTCACGCACGATGGCGCTATGGCTGACTACGTGGTGGTCAAGGCGAAGTACGTCTGGAAGATAGACTCGCTGCTCGAGGCCTACAAGAGTGAGGAGAAGGCGTTCGAGGCCGGGAGCCTGGTCGAGCCCACGAGCGTCGCGTACCACGCGATGTTCACGCGCGCCGGGGGGTTCAAGCCGGGTAGCTACGTGGTTGTTTGGGGCGCAGGGCCCATCGGCCTCGCGGCAATATCCCTGGCGAGGGCTGCCGGAGCCGGGAAGATAATCGCGTTCGAGGTCAGCCCCGTGAGGAGGGAGCTCGCGAAGAAGGTCGGTGCAGACTACGTGTTCAACCCTGTGGAGCTCAGGAAGAACGGGGTTGAGCCCTGGGAGAAGATCATGGAGGTTACCGGAGGGAACGGCGCCGAAATGCACGTCGAGGCGGCTGGCGCGCCCGAGCACACACTGCCGCAGATGCAGAGGAGCCTGGCGATAGACGGGAAGATAGCCTGGATTGGCCGCGCGCCGCAGGAGGTCCCGATATACCTCGAGGTCTTCCAGGTGAGGAGGGGGCAGCTGTTCGGGAGCCAGGGCCACTCGGGCTTCGGCAACTTCAGGAATGTTATCAGGCTGATGGCGGCGGGCAAGATAGACATGACACAGATTATCACGTCCAGGTTCAGCCTTGACGACGTCTACAAGGCCTTCGAGAGAGCCCACCAGAGGATCGACGGGAAGATAACAATTAAACCTTAAGAGTGAAAACTTAAATACGCATGGTTCGGTATGACAGGTGGATAGCATGGTGGAGTACGAGTCCAGGTTCGCGAGACCTGTCTACAACAAGTTCGGAGAGAAAATCTACCTCGACCAGATGACGATGGCCGAGCTGCTCGAGAGAGTGAAGAAGAACGACATAGTCTTCGTCCCCTGCGGCTCGACGGAGTCGCACGGCCTCGCGCAGGCAATAGGAGAGGACACGCTCATCGGGACCTACATCGCGGAGAGAGTGGCCTTCGAGACCGGCGCGACCGTGGCGCCGCCGATCTTCTACGGCAGCCACCCGAGCCACCACTACGGCATGCCCGGGACGATACCCATCAAGAAGGAGGCCTACATCGACTACGTGACCAGCGTGGTGAAGTGGTTAAGCAACGCCGGCTTCAAGAAGATAATTCTCTTCAACAGCCACGGCCAGGAGTACGTGCTGCCGATAGTGAAGGACAAGGCAATCATCGAGGAGGGGGTGAAGGCGCTCATCATAGTTACGAGCTGGTGGCGCTGGGCTGTGGACAAGCTCCAGGTGGGCACTGAGCTCAAGCCGGGTCTCTTCATCGAGACCCCGTTCATCCACGCGGATGAAGTTGAGGCGAGCGTGCTCTGGTACGTGGCGCCGAAGCTGATCGACCCCTCTAAGCTGAAGGAGTCTGACGCCGAGAAAATGGTGGGGGTCATACCGGACAAGTGGATCGACAAGGCTGGCAACGTGTACAACCGCCCGCTCGCCTGGTACGACGTGAGCGCTTACATGGAGATACACCACTACCCGAAGGGGAGCGTAGGCTACCCGAGCAAGGCGAGCAGGGAGAAGGGCGAGGTGATCGTGGAGACCGCGGTCCAGCGGCTCATCGAGTTTGTGGAGTGGCTGCACAAGACGTACCCGCCGGGAGTCGTGCCGCAGGTCTGGCCCAACCCAGGCGACTTCAAGTACTGACCCCCGGTAAACCATTCTTTTTTCGCGTAAAGCATTTTACCGGTTATACTGCAGAGGGCGAGCGCTATGGCCAGGCCCAAGGTGTACGTCACGAGGATAATCCCGGAGCCCGGTCTTTCCATCTTGAAGGAGTGCTGCGACGTCGAGGTTCACCCATCGAAGGAGCTGCCGCCCTCCCGCCAGGAGCTCCTGGAGAAGGTTAGAGACAAGGACGGTCTCCTCTGCCTCTTAACGGACAAGATAGATAGAGAGGTCTTCGACGCTGCCCCGAACCTGAAGGTGGTGAGCACCTACAGCGTCGGATTCGACCACATAGACGTGGCTGAGGCGACGCGCCGTGGCATCTACGTCACGCACACGCCAGGTGTGCTCACAGATGCCGTGGCGGAGTTCACGGTGGGTCTCATCCTCGCGGTCACGAGGAGGATCGTGGAGGCCGACAAGCTCATCAGGAGCGGTGGCTGGGACAAGCCCTGGCACCCCTACTTCCTAACGGGGCCTGAGCTCAAGGGCAAGACGATAGGGCTGATAGGGCTCGGCAGGATAGGTGTCGCGGTCGCGAAGAGGCTGTCCTCCTTCGACGTGAGGATACTCTACTACGACATCGAGAGGCGCTGGGACGTCGAGACTGTGCTGAACATCCAGTACGCCGACATCGACACGATCCTGAGGGAGTCGGACATAGTGTCGCTTCACGTGCCACTTACGAAGGACACGTACCACTTGATCAACGAGGAGAGGCTGAGGAAGATGAAGAAGACCGCCTACCTCATCAACACGGCGAGGGGCGCTGTAGTGGACACGGAGGCGCTGGTTAAGGCTCTAAAGGAGGGCTGGATAGCTGGGGCTGCCCTCGACGTGTTCGAGCAGGAGCCGCTGCCCCCCAGCCACCCGCTCACCAGGTTCGAGAACGTCGTCCTGACCCCGCACATCGCGAGCGCGACGATCGAGGCGAGGCAGAGGATGGCCGAGCTTGCCGCGAAAAACCTCGTAGCGGTGCTGAAGGGCGAGATGCCGCCGGCACTGGTCAACAAGGAAGTGCTCTCAGTGAGGCCGCTCGAGAAAGTGAAGATGATATAGCGCCAGGAGTGAAACTTCCTCTTATTTACCCGCCCACGGCGTAGGCACGTCTTTTTTATCCCGCCATTGCTCTGTGCTCTGCGTGAGTAGTACCTGGCGCGAGGTGCGTAGGGTAGTAGAGCAGGCCGATGTTGTTCTAGAGGTTGTTGACGCGAGAGACCCCTGGGGGACGAGGGTGCTCAAGGTTGAGAGGCTGGCGGAGGAGCTGGGGAAGCCGCTAGTCATAGTGATCAACAAGGCCGACCTCGTTCCCAAGGAGGTGCTGGACAAGTGGGTGAGGGTCCTCAGACGCGAGAAGGAGGCTGTGTACATAAGCGCCTCCAGGAGGCTGGGGACGAGGAAGCTCTGGGTTGCGCTGAAGAAGGCCACTGAGAAGCGGCCTATGAGCGTCGCCGTCGTGGGTCTGCCGAACGTGGGCAAGTCGACGATAATCAACCTGCTGCGGGGCTCGCACAGCGTGGGGACATCGCCTATTCCGGGATTCACGAAGTCCGTGACAAGGGTGAGGGCTAAGACGTGGCTCCGCGTGATTGACACGCCGGGCGTGGTTCCCCGGCTCGACGAGGAGGAGCTCGCCCTGAGGAGCGCGCTGCGCCCAGAGGCGCTCGAGGACCCGCTGCCTGCCGCTATGAGGCTGGTGCAGCTGATCGCGGGCAAGAAGCCTGAGGTGCTTGAAAAACTGTACGGCTTCGCCCCGAGGGGTGCGGGGCCCGGCGAGGCCTACGCGTTCCTCGAGGAGCTCGCGCGGCGGAGGGGGCTCCTGGGCAAGGGTGGGCAGCCGCTGGTGGAGGAGGCTGCGAGGGTTGTGCTGAGGGACTGGCAGAGCGGGAGGAACACGTTCTACCTGGAGCCGGAGGACTACGGGCTAGACGTGA
This sequence comes from Thermofilum sp., assembly GCA_020833575.1. Lineage (GTDB taxonomy): Archaea > Thermoproteota > Thermoprotei > Thermofilales > Thermofilaceae > Thermofilum. The sequence goes on from JAJHRT010000004.1 coordinate 9,787, forward strand.
GGGGCGGCGGGAAGGCGAGTCCACTCCGCGGCTCAGCCAGCGAGAAGGCAGAGAAGGTCGTAGACGAGAAGGCCGGCAGCGAGAAGGGAGACGTAGGGTAGTAGGACGCTGGCCCAGAACCTCTCTGCTGGCGGGATGTTCTCGGCTGGCTTCACGGCGACTCTGAGCAGGGGCTCCCCCCTCGCACCAGAGGAGGGGATGTACATGTGCTGCTTCGCCACGTACTCCTCCGCTGTGACGTAGCGCATCGTGAGGAGGGCGGCTACCTTGGTTGGAAGGCTCTGCCCCCTGAGGGCTTCGAGCGCACCCCTCCTGATGTTCTCTGCGGCGTTCCAGAGCGTGTAGAGCAGCGCGAGCACGCCTGCTGCAATCACAGCGCTAGCGGGCGGAATGAGGCAAGGCAGGGTCATGCGCGTGGGCGGCTCGAACAGGCCTATGAAGGCCAGGGCTATGGCGTCAGCCTCGCCCGCCAGCCTTGCCAGCTGGGTTAGGAGCGCGACTAGCAGAGCCAGGAGCAGCGAGAGCAGGTGCAGCTCCAGGGCGTAGAAACCCCTTATGTGCAGGTAGAGGAGCGGCGGGGCTGCGGCTAGGCTCCCCGCGAGCCAGATCTTGTCATCCACCTCCCTCGTCTTGTAGTCGCTCACGCCAGCTGCCAGAAGCGTGGCCAGCACAATAGCCCGCCTAGCTAGGTCTAAGAGCTGCTCCACGAAGACTGAAGAAGGACTGCTGAATAAATAGGCCGCGCGCCGACCGCGCTAGAAGCCGAAGAGAGCGGCAAGTCCCTCCTCGATGCTCTCCTCAGGCGGTGCCTCCTCCTTCTCCTCTTTCTTCTTCTCTTCGGCAGGCTTAGCCTCCTGCGCTGGGGCTGTGGCAGGTGCCGCAGGCGCGGCTGCCACGGGGGCTACGGGCAGCGCAGCCGTCTTGAGGGCTTCGGCGATGTTCACCTCCCTCAGGGCGGCGACCATGGCCTTGAGCCTGGCCTCGTCGACCTGCACCCCCGCTGCCTCTAGGATTCTTCTCACACTCTCCTCCGTTATCTCGCGCCCGGCGTGGTACAGTATCAGGCTTGCGTAAACGTATTCCATGGTTACCGCCGCTCTGCTCCGCGAATCGGGCCTTTAAAAGTATTGCGCGCGGCGCGCTATGCGTGTCAGCCCCCTACAGCAGCGCGCACAGCGTCCGCAAGCACGCGGACCGGATCCTGGAAGGTCTCCTTCAAGCGGGCAAGCACCTGCTCCCAGCTCCTCGGCTGGCGCCCTCGGCGCGCCAGCAGGCCGAGCTTGTCTCGGCTCAGGGGGGGCTGGTAGAGGGGGAAGCCCCTCAACTTGAAGTACTCGAAGACGGAGAGCCTGCCGGGGTAGGTGCTGACTGCTGGCGTGCCGAGGAGGGCGGCTTCGACAGCCATGGTGCCTCCCCCGGTTATGACGAGCGCTGCGTAGAACTCGAGGCTGAGGAGGTCCGTGGGCTTCTCCAGGAACTTCACCCTTCCTGTCCATGGTGCTAGGGCGCGCCTCGCTGCGCGGGCTTGGTCGGGGTAGCGCGGGTAGACCAGCAGGCTCAGGTCGGTGGTCTTCAGCAGGTGCACAGCGAGCTGGAGCGGCGCTTCGAAGGCCGCGCGCCTGGATGGGTAGTAGTAGGCTTTTTCCTCGCCGAGCCTCACGACAGCGTAGTTGAGGGGCTCCAGCCCTAGCTCCTCGAGGTGGTGCTCCCTGGGTCCCTCCCCTCTGAGCACCCTGGCGAGCTCGAATACCCCTTCGAAGGTAACGAGTGTTGTGAGACCCGCGTAGGCGGAGAGCTCCTGGGCGATGAAGCTGGGGATTACGACGAGCCTGGAGAGCGGTAGGGCGAGCCTGTTTACAGCGTCGGAGTGCGGTGAGTCAGTAGCGGCAACGGTGGGTATGCCGAGCCCGAAGGCTACCCTAGAGGAGTCAGGGCTTACGAACGTCACGTGGACATCAGGGGCCTCGCTCAGGGCTATCCGTGCGAGCCTGCGCGACCTCTCGATGCTCTGCCTGAGTTTCCCAGCTAGGCTGCGGCCACCGTGCCTGCCGACCACGTAGAACTTCCTCCACAACCTGCGCGCCAGCTCCACGTTGAGGTCGTAGTCCCTCGTCGTGAGGAAGACATCCCCGGGGAGCTCCGCCTGGAGATAGGAGAAAAGCACGACCTGCTTCGGCGTCAGCGCCTCTACCCAGACCCTCACCGCGGAGCCACCGCGCGGGAGCTACCATGCGAGCTCTTCCCGAGCAGGCTCGGGGTTCCCGGGCAGCTTCTCCACCTCCCTAGAGATGTAGAACATGAGGGCTGTGAGCCCCAGGAAAACCGCCGTGAAGATAACGCCGATCGCGATCATCGCGCCCCTGGAGGACTCTGGCGCGTACCAGGGGTAACCGCCGAGCACGTAGTCCCCGACTACCAGCGGCTGAGGGAACCAGTACAGGGTTATCGCCACCACCGATAGAGCAAGCACTAGGAGGGCCTTTAGCCTCATGCGAGCCGAGCTAGAGGGGGTGCCCCGAGGTATTAAAGGGCTCCGCTCGCGGAAAGCGTTATATCGGTCTGAGCCCCCAGCGAGCGTGGATGATGAAGCCGCTCCAGTCTAAGAGGATGCGTGACTGGCTCGCGACGATCTGAAATCACTTTCGCCGTTCTACCATGGAGTGAGCGAAAAGCCCTCCCGACCTCTCTACCTAAGGGGGCTTGGGTTGAAGCTCCTGGTCAAGCCCGAGTCTCTCTCGAGCAGGTACGTGCCACCAAGGCTGCCGCACAGGGACGAGCAGGTGGACAGGCTTTACTCGCTTGTGAGGAGCTCGCTAGAGGGCGCTGCTCAGGTCGTCCAGCTCATAGGCCCGGTGGGCACGGGGAAGACTTCGTCGGACGCACTTGTCATGAGGAGGCTAGTTGAGGAAGCCCAGGTCACCCACCTCTACGTGAACCTCAAGCTGCTGAGCGAGCCCTCCCCCTGGCTCGTCTTCTCGCACCTGGCCTCGCAGCTCGGCGCGAGGATCTCCAGGAGCATCAGCGCTGGGGAAGCCTTCTTGAAGCTCACGAAGCTTATTGAGCGCGAGAGCCCGAGGCGGGTGGTGATCACGGTGGACGAGGCAGACGAGCTCGTGGGGACGCGCTCGCTGAAGGGCGGGAGGGTTGTCTACAGCCTGACGAGGCTGCAGGAGCTCGGCGTCCGCAACGTAGCTGCCGTGATCTTCATCGCGCGCAGGGAGGAGTGGAGCATAGGCCTCAGCGCAGAGGAGAGGAGCACTCTCGGGCGCTTAGTCGTGAGGTACCCGCCCTACACGTACGAGCAGATCGTGGACATCGTGCTGTACAGGGTTGCAGACGCCTTCAGGAGTGGAGCCTTCCTGGAGGAGGCGGCGGAGCTCATCGCCCGGGTCACGCTCGACCTGTTCGAAGGGGATATCCGCGCGGCACTGGACCTGGCCCTCTACGCCGGGCTGATCGCGGAGAACGAGGGTGCTGACCGCGTCTCGCAGAAACACGTCGAGAAGGCGGTCGCGCAGCTGAGCGGCAGGAACCTGGTCTCCGAGGAGCTCGTGGACACGCTGTCGCGGAAGGAGAGACTGGTGCTGGCCGCAGCTATCCTAAGCGCGCTGCAGCTGGGCCAGCTCTACGTGCCGCTCTCGCTTCTCAAGGAAAGCGTGGACGCACTAGCCCGGCACGCCAACGAGAAGATAACGGAGGAGGAGAGGGATGCGGCGCTGCAGAAGCTGCACGACGCCGGGCTCCTCAAGGTGAGCGGGCCCCTGAGAGTTTACGTGGCCGCCGCGGGCTTCACAGAGCCAGGGGAGTACGCCAGGAGGGTTCTCGAGAAGCTGGGTTACGCAGCGCCGCTCTAGCGGCAGCGCCGCGCCGGAGTGCCTGCCGCAGTGGTTTTCGCCGCCGTGAGCACGCACTAAGCGCTGCTTTAATCTTGGTGGGCGTAACACGGGGAGGGGTTGCTGAGTGGAAGTAAAGGTGGACGACAGGGAGCGCAGGTCGCCGGTGATCCCGGAGCTCGTGAGGCTGGGCTTGAAGCCTGTCTTCGAGAGGCTGGAGGTGGGAGACTACGTGGTCGGTGATGTCTACGGTGTGGAGCGGAAGAGCGCCGACGACTTCGTGAACTCCATCATTGACAAGAGGCTCTTCGAGCAGGCGAGGCTCCTCCGCGAGGCCTACGAGAAGCCTCTGATCGTGGTGGAGGGTGATCTCGAGCTCGCAGTTGCGGGTAGAGGGGTGAGGATCAACCAGGTCCTGGGCGCGCTGCTCGCGCTCGCCGAGATGAGGGTACCAGCAGTGCAGGTGTCGAGCCCCGAGAGGACGGCGCTGATCATCTATCTGCTCTCGAGGAGGCTGGAGAAGGACAGCGAGTACCTGACGCCTGTAAAGAAGAGGGTTGTCAGGAAGGACAGCGGCAGCGTGCCTATAGCTCAGCTGAACCTTCTCGCAACCCTCCCCGGCATCAGCAGCACTACAGCGAAGCGGCTGCTGGAGCACTTCAGAACTCCGAGGCGGTTCTTCCTGGCTTCGCCCGCTGAGCTGCGCAAGGCTGGGCTTGGCCCTAGGAAGATTAGCAGAATTCTCGCGGTCCTGGACACCGACTTCACCCAGACGTTCTTCTCGCCACAGGAAAGGGAAAACGATAAAAGCGCCGAGGAGGATATGACAGAGGGATAGAGCCTTGGCTGGGATAAGAGAGGAAGATGTGATCAACGCCCTGAGGGAAGTCTACGACCCAGAGCTGCCCTTCAACGTGGTGGACCTGGGGCTTGTGTACGGCGTCGAGGTAAACGGGAGGAAGGTAAAGGTGAAGATGACCCTGACCGCCATCGGCTGCCCCCTCTCCGTCTACCTAGTTGACATGGTGGAGGAGACTATCAAGCAGAAAATACCGGAGGTGGAGGACGTAGAGGTGGAGCTCGTCTTCGATCCTCCCTGGACACCCGACCGCATGGCCCCCGAGGTCAGGCGGCTCCTGGGGCTCTAGCGGGCGGCGTGCCAGCCCCTCGGCCGAGTTGGCACGGTGCTGTGCGTGTCCGAGTGCTCTCCTGCAATCAGCGAAGCCGGGGTCTACCCGGTATCCGAGGACACGCTGCTCCTAGCACGCTTCGTGGAGCGCGCAGGCCGCGTTGGAGTTGCTGTTGAGGTTGGCTGCGGTAGCGGGCTTGCAACACTGGAGTTAGCCCGCCGAAGCGAGTACACTGTCGGCGTGGACATAAGCGAGCAAGCAGCACTAGCCGCGAAGTCCCGCGTCGAGAGGCTGCCCAACGTAGACGTCGTCGTGTCAGACAGACTCTCCGCCCTTAGGGAACGCTCAGCAGACCTGGTCGTGTCTAACCCACCCTACCTGCCCTGCGACTACTGCAGCGAGCCACTATGGTGCGGTGGCACCAGCGGGGTTGAGTTCTCTGCAAAGCTAGCCCTGCAGGCTGCGGAAGTCCTCAAGGAGAACGGCAGCTTCGTCGTCCTCGCCTCCTCCCTCGCCGACGTTGAGAGCCTTGTCGAGCTCATGAGGGAGGTGCTCGGCGAGGTTGCTGTTGAGGAGGAGTACAGGATCGGGCTATTCGAAACCCTTTATATACTCCGTGCCAGGAAGATCCCACTGCATAGTGATGATATACCCGAGAAGGTTCTTCGTGGTAAAGGGGAGGGGGCTGAGCAGGACGTCCGACCTCCTAGCCTTTAACAACGCGTTGAAGAGCGCCGGGATACACCAGCTGAACCTAGTCCCGGTCTCCTCGATTCTGCCCCCAGACGCCGAGGAGGAGGACTACCACCCCCTTCCCCCGGGCGCCGTAGCATTCGTGGTGATGAGTGAGAAGAGGGCAAAGGGTCCTGCTAAGATAAGCGCAGGTGTCTCGTGGGCTAGGGGCAGGCCGCACGGCTACGTCCTCGAGTTCCACGATGGCAACTCCTCCCAGGAGACCTTGAAGCGGCTGGAGAGCATGTGGCAGGAGATAGTGGAGGGTGAGCGACTCAACCTAGAGAAGCCGAGGTACGTAGTGGAGGAGCTCGAGGTGCCAGAAGGGTTCTACGGCTCCGTGGTTGCAGCTCTCGTGTTCTCAAAAATAGACTACTACCCATAGCGTGAAAGCGGGGGATCAGCCCGCCCGTTCGAGCATCATCTCCTGCTCATCCTCCAACGCGCTCCTCATCTCCCCGCAGTGCTCTAGCGCGACGAAGCTATAAGCGTAGAGGTTCTGGTCACACCGGGCATGTTCCTTATGTTGGTGACCACCTTGTCCAGGAGCTCGAGCGCCGGAACCTCGAGCTTTGCGATCACGTCATATTCTCCGTATATGATGTAGGCCTCCTCCACGTACTCCAGCCCTCTAAGAGCCTTGAGAACCTCGTCCTCCTTGCCCACCTGGGTGTTGACCAATACAAAGACTTTGATCCTCTCAGAGCTCATGGTTATGCAGTAGTTCACTGATCAGTTTTGGAAAATAAGCTTTACTATGGGAGACCCGATGTCGTTTTTCGGTCCGAGAAGGGAACTCTAGCGCGCAACCACCCGGAGAAAGACCGCTGCCATCTCTGCGCGCTAGAGCCCTAGAAGGTAGCACACCGCGTACGTGGCCAGAGAGAAGGTGACAGGCAGTGGTAGCGCCGGCATGTAACGCCTATGCCGGAGCATCTGCAGAGTGGCCAGGAAGCCCAGGAGGAGGGCTGCGGAGCATGCGAGCCACCTAGCAGGGGAGAAGCTCGGGGTCACCAGGAAGACCGGGGAGAGCATTGAGTACACCAGCACATCGCCCATGCCGAGGCTCAAGGGGCCTATGTGCACGACCGCTCCCCGCAGAGGTTCCCTGGAGGGTGCGCCCGAGCCCGGCTGCCCGCTCACGGTTTCGAGGAACTTCTTCAAGGGGCCTCTGGTGACCGAGTAGGCGTCGTAGGCTGCCAGCGTGATGGACACCGCGATCGTGCTCAGCGGCGTGAGCATCGCTGTGAACAGGGGCCCGGCCATCATGCCGTAGAGAAGCAGCAGCACGCTCAGCAGGGTCAGGTTTAGGGGTTTCACGACCAGTACTGCCGTGAGGGCTGCCACTGTGAGGGACAGCACGTCCATGAGCGCGTAAAGCTCCTCGCCGCTCACAAGCGCGCTGGCGTAGATCTCCAGTATACCCCAGTAGGACACGAATATCGCAACTGCCAGCACCAGGTGCAGGATGTCGAGCCGCTTCTTCCGAGCCAGTGCAAGTAGCAGCGCTGCGCCGGCCAGGACAAGGATCAGGAAGAAGAGACTATTGATGGCTGCACCGAGCGGTGTATCGCCCTCGGCGTAGAAGGCACCAAGGCTGCTCGCAATGCCCGACTGTAGGACTAGCAGCCCGAGAAGCGCCGAGCCTGACAGCACCAGGAAGACCACCAGCGCCGTTGAAACCACGAACTGGGGTGCATCGAGAGGAAACCCCTCCTCCCGGCCCAACCCCTCTCCTCTGCCCCCTCCGCTCATATCAGCTACCCCAGGATCGAGCTCATCCCTCGCGCTGGCATGACTCTCATCATCCAGCGAAGTTTTGCGCACAGCTAATTAAACTCTTCCAGACACTTTTCACAGACGCCGCATGCCTAGCGACGTGAGGGGGCGGCGCAGCAGGGCGTTCAACGTAGAGAGGAAGCTCGTGAAGATGCTGTCCGCAAATAAGGCGAACCACGTGTTCAGAGTGCCTGTGAGCGGCTCCCGCAGCTTCCCCGACGTCTTCCTGGTGAACAACGTCAGGGACCTCGTGGTGGCGTTCGAGGTGAAGACCACCCAGGAGAGCAAGGTCAAGGTGAGGCGAGAGCAGGTGTCCAGGCTGTTCTCATTCATCGAGGCGTTCAAGAAGTACGCGAACCGGGAGGCCGTAGTAGCGGTGTGGTTCTCCAGGGAGGGGAAGTGGGTCTTCAAGCGCCTGGACGGGCTGCTCAGCGAGGACGTCGTGGTGTCAGCGGACGAGGAGAGCAACTGGTCCCCGCCGTGATCGCACAAGCTTTTAAGCAGACACCCGCATGTCACTGGTTACTTGGGAGGGGCGATGGGTGAGCGCACCAGGGTCGGTGCGCACAGCCACATACGCGGGCTGGGTGTGCGCGACGGTGAGCCTCTCCCGGTCGCCGACGGCCTTGTGGGGCAGGTAGAGGCTAGGCGAGCGGCTTGGCTCGTCGTTCAGCTGATCAAGGCTGGTAAGATGGCTGGAAGAGGAGTTCTCCTCGTGGGGCCTCCCGGCACTGGTAAGACCGCACTGGCCGTGGCCATAGCGAGAGAGCTGGGGCCTGAGACGCCCTTCATGGCGCTCAGCGGCAGCGAGATCTACTCGGCCGAGGTCAAGAAGACGGAGGTGCTGATGCAGGCCATGCGTAAGGCCATCGGTGTGAGGATCAGGGAGAGGCGCTGGATCTACGAGGGCGTGGTGGAGAAGCTCGAGGTAATGTACGGTAGGCACCCGCTGAACCCCTACGCGGAGGTGCCCGTGGGCGGCACAATAACCCTCAAGACTGACCGGGAGACCAGGACGCTGAGGGTGGACTCCAACATCATCTACCAGCTCCTGCAGAGGGGGGTCTCCGAGGGCGACGTGATATGGATAGACGAGGAGACGGGTAGGGTCACGCGCGTCGGCAGGGCTAAGGGCTACGCGAGCGAGTACGACATCTCCCCGAAGGAGCTGGTGGAGGTTCCCAGCGGTCCCATCTACAAGGAGAAGGAGTTCGTGTACACCCTGACCCTCCACGACCTGGACGAGATGAACGCTCGCAGTGAGAGCCTCCTCTCCATACTCTTCGGCAGCCCTGCTCAGCGGGAGATACCGCCGGACGTCAGAGCCCGGGTGGACAAGCTGGTGAAGGAGTGGGTGGAGTCGGGGAGGGCCGAGCTGCTGCCCGGCGTCCTCTTCATCGACGACGCGCACATGCTGGACATCGAGGCGTTCAGCTTCCTGTCGAGGGCTATGGAGAGCGAGCTCAGCCCCATCATCATCCTGGCTACAAACCGCGGCTTCACGAGGATAAGGGGCACGGACGTGGAGGCTCCTCACGGCATGCCCCTCGACCTGCTCGACCGGCTGCTGATCATCAAGACCGGCGAGTACACACCTGAAGAGATAAGGGAGATAATAAAGATCCGGGCGCACGAGGAGGGGGTGGAGCTGGAGGAGGAGGCGCTAAACGAGCTGGTGAGGCTGGGCGTGGAGAGAAGCCTGAGATACGCGGTGCAGCTGCTGGCCCCTGCTAAGATCGTAGCGGAGAGGCACGGAGGGAAGGTAACAAAGAAGGATGTGGAGTACGTTTCAAGGCTGTTCATAAGCACGAACGAGTCCGCAAGGTACCTGAAGGAGTACGAAGACAAGTTCCTGCGCTAAGGTAAAAATTAAAAAAATTGGAAAAGAAAAAGAGCGGATCTAGCTTAAGTTGAGCTTCTCTAGTAGCTGGGGTAGGTTCTTCTTCTTAACGAGCACCGCAGCGTAGAGGTCTTCGGAAAGCCTAAGGAGCACTGCCGCCACGCCGTTGCTGCTGGCCACTACCGTGTAGCTGTAGTCCTCGGAGAGCTCCTGCATGAGGCGCGCGCTGCTGTCTACAACCACGGCGGAGAGCGCTGTGACCGCTAGGTTGTCCTCGCTGTTTACCGGCATGCCTGTGCTCGAGAGCAGCACTACCCTTTCCACGCCGGGCAGCCTCCTCAACTCCTCGAGGACCTCGACCGCCATACCGCTTCACACCTGCGAGCGCTGAGAAGGCGGGGGCCTTTTTAAGGAATTTAGTTCAATCCGCGCCGCCGGAGCCGTCTCATGAGGGATCTACGGCTGGCGCGAGCTCTCGGCAGATCCCTTAGGGCCTCGAAAAGCCAGCGCGAGCTCTTTCCTGTAGGCGAGCGCGGTGAGCGCGAGCACGACCTGCCCTAGGTCTAGGAACAGGGGGCTGTTGCCCCCCACAAGGTAGAAGAGGGGGAGGAGGCGGACAGGTTCTCGGAGGCTTACGAGGTAGAGTGTGAGGTAGTGGTAGGCTGCGAAGGTGACTGCGGAGCCTAGGAAGCTGAGCTTGAGGTGGTACCTCTTCTCACTGTAGAGCGCACCTGTTACAAGCCAGAGTATGAGCGAGACAACGGCTCCGCGCCAGGGGATGTACCAGTTGAAGGCGAAGGTGGGTACCTGGTAGGTGCTGAGCAGGCTCTCCAATGGCACTGCGACGAACACTGTGGATATTATCGCCGGGGCCACGATTGCGAGGAAGCTTGTCGAGGAGCGCATTCCTCATCCCCCCTCACAGAGGGGGTGCCATTGATAAAGCTACGTTGAGCAGCAGCAGAGTGGTCGTGTAGGCGCTCACGCCGGTCACCAGGTTCTTCCTGCTCTTGGGGCTGAGGGAGCTCAGAGCCGCTGCTAGGAGCCTGCCGCCGTCAAGCGGGTAGATCGGCAGCATGTTTAGCAGGGCAACGCTACCCGTGAGCACGAGGGACCACCAGAGCGCGCTGTAAAGTGCCTCGTTGCTGAACGCCTGCTCGATGACCACGCCCAGCGCAGGCTTCGTGGGGTCCTCGGGGCGGCCCGCCAGCCTTAAACACACCTTCACCGACGAGCCGCCTCTGACTACTTCAAGCGTCACGTTGTCCCCTGGCTTGTACCGCGAGAGAGCCCCTGAGAACTCTCCCAGCGTCGACACCCTGACCTCGCCCACACCGACTATCAGGTCGCCCGGCTCCAGGATGCCGTGAGCAGGGTAGTTCTCGCGAGTCTCGACGACGCGTACACCAACGGGCTTCACGAGCAGCTGGGTTGCCAGCAGCAGGAGGAAGAACGTGAGGAGGTTAGCCAGGCTGCCCGCTGAGAGAACCCTGGCCTTGGTCCTCGCGGGCCTCCTCTCCAGCTCCTCCTCGTCGAGCTCGGCGAAGCCGCCGGGGAAGACCAGCAGGAGGAAGGCTCCCACGGACTTCACCGGTATTGACTCGGCGGCTGCAACTAGCGCGTGAGCTAGCTCGTGCGGTACAAGCGCGAGGGCCACCGCAATCATGAAGTAGGGGAGTGCGTCGAGGCCTATCGTCCAGCCTGGGACCAGCGGCACCACAGGGCTCGCGGCGGGGGAGCGCGCTAGGAGCTGGAGGAGGTTAACGTGCAGGTAAGCGAGCCCGGCCACGCCCAGGATGACTCCGGAAACTGCTCCTGCATCCCCGAAGGCGCGCAGCACTCTTGCGTGGCTCGCTCCAACCCGCTGTATTTGCTCGTGGACGCGCCTGCACCTTAGGACTACCGCGAGGCCTTCGATCGACAAGCCCAGCCTCTCCGCGAGGGTTTTACGCCTCGAGGCAATGTACCCGAGGCTGTAGACGGCTGCCGCACCTGCCAGCACTAGCGCGATTTCAGCGTAGCTCAACCTGACACCCCACTCCAGGAACCTCGAAGTCGAGGGGGAACTTATTATACTTCTCCAGCACCAGGCGCCTCGCCTCCCACGCCGTGGAGTGTAGGGGGAGGAGGAGCCTCGTGCCGGCTCTCGCGAGCGCCCTCAGGAAGCTCAGGTTGACGAAGTCCCTAGAGCTCAGGCCAAGTCCTCCGATCACGGCGAAAGGCGCGCCCAGCTGCGAGATTGCGCGGCCGAAAGTCTCGTAGAGCCCGTGGACGCTGCAGCCCACTACTAGAACTTCGCCAAGCCTGCTCTCCACGAGGAGCGCCTGCTCCGGCCAGGGGTTCAGGGCTAGCAGCAGCCGCACTCCCGGCACCCCTGGGACGCTTCTCAGCAGGAAGCCCCTTCTCCTAATGGATAGCGGCGGTGGTGGCAGCAGGGCCCTCTTGAGGAGGCCTAGCCGTGCCAGCGCGCCGAGGTGGTGGTAGTGCATCAGGCTGCCGACAACAACATCTGGGGCCAGCTTCTCGCCGAGGGCTTCAAGATTCCACCTCAGGATCCTGGCGCTAGGCCCCCCATCGAAGAGGATCTCCCTCGTTGTGGTCCCGCTGCGCAGGCGGAGCAGTATGGATAGCCCGTGCGCGGTGGCCACTCCCTCCACGGAGGGCATGTCGTCCACGAGAACAGTCAGGGAGACTTCGTCGTACACCGCGTGCGACCGGGTTTATACGGCGCAGCAGCGATAAAGGTGTTGTGGCAGTGGAGCTGCTGGAAGAGCTGAGAAGCGACAGCGGGCACAGGGTTGTGTACGTCAAGGTGGAGGAGCCCGTCGAGCCGAAGCCGGGGCCCCCTGTCGAGGAGGTTGTGAGGTCGGAGGAGCTCGTCAGGGCTTTGAGGAGAAGGGGCATCCACCGCCTCTACGAGTTCCAGGCGGAGGCCATACGGCTGATAAGCGAGGGGCGCAACGTCCTGGTGGTCGCGGGGACTGGGAGCGGCAAGACCGAGGCCTTCCTGGTGCCCGTCCTCGACAGGATGCTGTCAGGCTCCCAGGAGCTCGCTGTGCTCGTGTACCCGACGAAGGCGCTGGCCAGGGACCAGATAGAGAGGGTTGAGGGTTACACGAGCGAGATCTTCGGCTTCCGCGTGGCGACCTACGACGGCGACACGCCGGAGAAGGAGAGGGAGCTCATCTTCCAGTACCCGCCCAGGCTGCTGGTGACGAACCCAGACATGCTGCACCTCTCCCTGAGGCAGTCGCAGAGGTTCAGGGACCTGGTGAAGCGCGTGGGGAGCGTGATCCTGGACGATGCACACGTGTACAGCGGGGTCTTCGGCTCGCACGTCTATTACGTGCTGAAAAGGCTGCGGAGGGTCATCGAGAGAAGCCCGCAGCTCGTCGCGGCCACAGCGACCATCGGGAACCCCCAGGAGTTCGCGTCCAAGCTTCTCGGCGAGGACTCTGCCATCGTCGTCGCAGAGCCCGCGCGCAGGGCTCCCGTCTACCACGTCATGCTCGAGCCTACAGCCAGGTCGCGGACAGCAGAGGTCCTAGCGCTCCTGAGGAGGCTCTCCGAGCGGGGGCTGAGAACCCTGGTGTTCGTCGACAGCCACAGGCTCGCCGAGAGCCTCTCGATCCTGGCAGCGCGAGAGGGGGTTAGGGCGGCGGTCCACCGGGCAGGTCTCCTGCCCGAGGAGAGGAGAAAGGTCGAGGAGAGGCTGCGGAAGGGGGAGCTGGACGCAGTCGTCGCCACACCAACCCTTGAGCTCGGCATAGACATCGGCGAGCTGGACGCGGTGATCATGTACGGGGTTCCGCCGACCTTCTCGAAGTACCTCCAGAGGGCCGGGAGGGTGGGGCGGAGGAGGAAAGCTGGCTACGTCTTCCTAGTACTCGGGAACGACCCCATCAGCAGCTACTACGGGAGGCACCCGGAGGAATTCTACGGGCAGAGCCCGGACCCCGTCTTCCTCGAGCCCCGCAACGAGGAGGTTGCGAAGGTGCACCTCCTCTCCATGAGCCTCGACTCGCCGCTCAGGCTGGATGAGCTCGACGAGTTCGAGAGAGTGGTTGCGCTCCGCCTGCTGTCCGAGGGGCTGCTGAGGCAGAGCAGCGGGTACCTGCGGCCGACGAGGAGGGGCGTCGCGTTCCTGCGAGAGCGCGACAACATCAGGGGCGTCGGCGAGCAGGTGAGGATAGTCACGGACACGGGCAAGGTGATAGGGTACCGGGAGCTGCCACAGGCTATAAAGGAGCTCTTCCCCGGGGCCGTGTACCTCCACGCCGGCAGGGCCTACCTCTCCGTGAGGCTGGAGGGGAGGAGGGCTGTGGTGAAGCTCGTCCCCACGAAGGCTCCCCCCGTGGTTACATCCCCGCTCTACTACACGATGCCGTCAGAGGAGGAAGTGCACGACGAGAGGAGGGTCTACGGCATCCCGGTGCGGTACATAACCCTGACTGTGCAGGACGTGGTTTACGGGTACGTGGTTAAGTCGTTCCCAGAGGGGCAGGTTATCTCCCAGAGGCTTCTCGAGAGCGAGCTGAGCTACTCCTTTAGGACCAAGGGAATCCTCATCGAGTTCCCGCCGAGGGCGGCGTGGACGGAGCTGCAGAACGCCGAGGCCTTCCACGCAATAGAGCACGCGCTGATCTACGCTGCACAGATGATCGTGGGAGCCTCGCCCACAGACCTGGGCGGGGTGAGCTTCCCCTCAGGGCACATATTCATCTACGACGCCTTCCCGGGAGGCTCCGGCGTGTCCGCTAGGCTGTTCGCTGAGCTGGAGAAAGCAATGGCGCGCGCCCTCGACATAACCTCGAGGTGCACCTGCGAGGACGGGTGCCCCCGCTGCATCTTCTCCCCCTACTGCGGCAACAACAACAAGGTCCTGTCGCGGAGAAGGGCTGCGGAGGTGCTCGGGGAGGTGATGTCGCTGAGGCTCACGGCTGCTAGAACAGAGCGCTTTGGAAAGCCTATCGTCTAGCTCGCGAAAAGTACTTGTCCCCCGCGAGCGCGCGGAGTGAGTGGTGCCCGCTGTGCAGTTCATGAAGGTGGCGGAGATACTCAGCAGCCCCCAAGGAGCCAAAGTCAGGACGCGCGGCTGGGTCTACAGGAGGCGCGACCTAGGTGGAAAGGTATTCGTCGTCGTGCGGGACTCCACGGGCATAGTGCAGTTCGTCTTCGGCCCAGACTCTCCCGGCTACAAGGATGCTGCCAGGGTCACTGTGGAGTCATCGGTGATAGCCGGCGGCACAGTAAAGGACGACCCCAGGGCGCCGGGAGGCAAGGAGGTTGTCGGCGAGGAGTTCAGGATCGTGGGGCTCGCCGAGAACTTCCCGATAAGGAGGGATGTCTCCAAGGAGTTCCTCCTGGACGTGAGGCACCTCGCGGTCAGGAGCAGGAGGATGACCGCTGTGCTGAAGATCAGGGACACGGTGTTCTCCGCGGTGCACGAGTACTTCAGGAGCAACGGTTACTACGAGGTGCAAGCACCCATGTTCATCTCCGCGGCAGTCGAGGGTGGAGCAACCCTCTTCCCGGTGAAGTACGTGGACGGGAGCACAGTTTACCTCACGCAGTCGTCGCAGTTCTACCTGGAGGCGCTGATCTACAGCCTCGAGAAGGTCTACACGATTGCCCCGTCCTTCAGGGCCGAGAAGTCCCGCACCCGCCGGCACCTCACCGAGTTCTGGCACGCGGAAGCAGAGGTTGCCTGGGCTGGGCTGGAGGACATCCTCCGAGTGGAGGAGGAGCTGATCTCCTTCGTTGTGGAGAGGGTCCTGGAGAGGAACAGGGAGGAGCTCGCGCTGCTGAACAGGAACCTGGAGCCGCTGAAGAACGTGGTGCCGCCCTTCCCCAGGATCAGCTACGACAAAGCTATCGAGCTGCTGCAGTCGAAGGGCCTCCAGGTGAGGTGGGGCGATGACCTGGGGGCCGACGAGGAGAGAGCACTCACAGAGTTCTTCGACAAGCCCTTCTTCCTCTACGGCTTCCCGGAGCAGGTGAAGGCGTTCTACCACAAGAACGACCCCTCGAGGCCCGAGGTCACGCTCTCCGCAGACCTCCTCGCCCCGGAGGGCTACGGCGAGATCATCGGCGGAGGGGAGAGGATAGATAAGGCGGAGGAACTAGTGGAGAAAATCAAGCGCTTCGGCCTGAACCCTGACGACTACAAGTGGTACATCGACCTGAGGCGGTACGGCACCGTCCCCCACGCGGGCTTCGGCCTCGGCATGGACAGGCTGGTGATGTGGATAGCGGGTCTCGACCACATAGTGGATGCCGTCGCGTTCCCGAGGACTGTCGCGAGAACCTACCCATAGGCGCCGCGCTGGCGGTTCTAAAAGAATTTAACGCCGTATCGCAGTGCTATGACTGTGGACTATCGTAGGACGACCCTGGAGCTAGCCCCTCCCGGGTCCCAAGTCAGGGTAGTTGAAATACGGCACCACAGCGGCCAGGCAAGGAGGCTGATGGAGCTCGGGGTAGTGCCGGGAGCTGTAGTAAGGGTTGTCAGCAACTCAGCAGGGCCCGTCGTCATCGAGGCGGGCTCGGCGCGCTTCGCCATAGGGAGGGGGTTGGCCAGGAAGATCGTCGTCGAGGTGGTTGAGCAGTGACGCGGTTGGCTCGCGAGCATGCAGGCACCCAACCCCAGAGCAGGGCGCGAGAGGAAGGCGGCAGGAGGAGGGTGAGGGTGGCCCTCGCCGGTGCTCCGAACGTCGGGAAGAGCACGCTCTTCAACGTGCTCGTGGGGGCTAGGCGCTTCGTGGGCAACTGGCCCGGGAAAACGATTGACCGGTACGAGGGGGAGCTGGAGCACCACGGCGTTGTGCTGCGGCTGGTCGACCTGCCGGGGACCTACAGCCTCAGCGCACTCTCGGAGGAGGAGGTGATAGCCAGGGACTTCATCGTCCACGAGAAGCCCGACGTCGTGGTCGTCGTTGTGAACGCCGTGTCCCTCGAGACGACAATGTACCTGGCGCTGCAGGTGCTAGAGCTCTACGACCGTGTTGTCGTGGCTGTGAACAAGATGGATGCCGCGGCTAGGCGCGGCCTGCACGTCCTGCTCGACAGGATGTCCAGAGCGCTGGGGGTTCCCGTCGTGGGAGTCTCGGCGCTGCGCGGAGAGGGGCTCCACGAGCTGATCGAGAGCGTGCTTGCGGTAGCGAGCGGCGCCGCCAGGACGCAGCGCCTCAGGCTGAACTACGGCGGGCTGGCGCACTACGCCGCCCTCCTTGAGGGAGAGCTCGGGAGGTGCGCTGCGCTGAGGGACTACCCGCCCGACTGGGCAGCAGTGAGGCTGCTGGAGGGGGACAGCGAGCTCGAAAAGGTGCTCGCGGAGGCCTGCCCGGAGCTGCTCGAGAAAGCTAGGCAGGCAAGGAGGAGGGCCGAGGAGGAGCTGGGAGCGGAGCCCGCGCTGCTCGCCGCCAGCACAAGGTACGCGTTTATATCCGAGCTGCTGAGAAGCTGCGTCGTCTACTCGGGTGTTGCCAGGAAGAGCACATCCGAGCTGCTCGACAAGATATACTTGAGCAGGCTCCTGGGCCTGCCCGCGGCTCTGACAACGCTAATGAGCGTAGTAGTGGTCGCTTTCGCGATAAACACCGGGTTCCCCCTTGTTCAGATACTCGAGGCGCTGGGCCACAGCGACCTGGCAGAGCTCGTAGAGGCTTACACGCTGTCAGGCCTCGTCAACGCGGCACTCTCAGGGCTCGCCGACATTACCGCAAGCACCCTGTCAGCACGCGGTGTAAGCCCTCTGCTCATCTCGCTCGTCACAGAAGGCATCCTGGGCGGTGTAGGCGCGATCCTAGCGTTCCTCCCGCTGATCTTCCTGGTCTTCATCTTCTTCGGGTTCCTCGAGGACACTGGTGTCATGGCGCGTATAGCCGTCGCGTCCCACGCCCTAATGGAGAAGGTGAGGCTCTCGGGGAAGGCCCTGCTGCCCCTGGCCCTCGGCCTCGGCTGCAACGTGCCAGCGATCATGGGAACCAAGATACTCCCGAGCGACAAGGAGAAGCTCGTAGCATCCTTCGTGGCCCCCTTGATCCCATGCCAGGCCAGGCTCGTTATACTGCTGGCGCTCGCCACGGCGCTGTTCAGCAGCGCGGCAGCAGCTCTCACAGCCTTAATCCTGGTCTACCTGGTCGCGCTCCTCGCAGCGGGCATCCTAACCCTGATCCTCAACAGGGTGATCCCCCCGAAGGAGGAGGTGCCCGAGCTGCTGGTCGAGCTGCCGCCGTACCACGTGCCGAGCATCAGGGTGATCTGGTGGTACGCTGTGGACAACGCCCTCCACTTCTTGAAGAAGGCCGGAGTGATCATCTTCCTCCTCTCCCTGGCCACCTGGGCGCTCCTTAGGCTGGGCCCCTCGGGATACGTGGAGAGCGTTGAGAACTCATTCGCCTACATCGTGGGGTCCGCCGTGGCGCCCCTGCTGGCTCCAATAGGCCTGGGAAGGTGGGAGATAGCCCTCGCCCTGGTGTCCGGCTTCATAGCGAAGGAGAGCGTCCTAGCGACGCTGATCATAGCCACCAGCTCCACCAGCGCCGCGGAGGCTCTCTCCCGCCTCGCCCTCTCCCCCTCCCAGGCGCTCACCCTAATGGTGTTCGCCACGCTGTACATGCCCTGCCTAGCCACGCTCGCGACGTTCCACGCCCAGTACAGGCGCCCAAAGCTGACGCTAGCCTTCGTCGCGGCGTCCCTGGTGCTGGCATACGCGATCTCATTAGTTACGTACATAGTGTGCCAGGCTATACCGGTGGTCTGAGACTCATGGAGGAGGCCCTCTGGGTTGGCGGCTGGAAGGACGTAAGCCTCGTGGACGTCCTCGAGAGCATTAGCTTCACCCTATGGACCTCCTTCTGCAACCTCAAGTGCCCGTGGTGCGCTAACTCGCGGCTCGCCCGGGGGCAGGAGCGCCGGCTCGTCAGGGTGAGCGAGGTAGTGAGCGAGGTTGAGAGGGCGGCTCCCTTCGTCGAGTACTTCCACGTGACAGGTGGGGAGCCCACGCTCCAGTACAAGCCCCTTACAGCGCTCTACAAGGCTGTGAGGGAGAGAACGGGGCTCATGCTGAGCCTTGACACGAACGCGACCGTGCCCAGGGCGCTGGAGCACATCCTCGGGGAGGTGCGAGTGGAGCACGTGGCCGTCGACTTGAAGGCGCCGCTCAGCGACCCGGAGAAGTACGCGGCCGCCTCTGGCTTAAGCGCCGCAGTGGGTGAGAGGGTTGTTAAAATGGTGGCGAGGGGTCTCGAGGTGCTTTCAGGGAGGGTGGAGTTCCTGGAGCTGAGGACGACTCTCGTCCCGGGCCTCCTGAGCGTCGAGGACATCCTTCGGGTTGCTGAGGACGTAGCGCGGTTCGCGCGGGGCAGCGGCAGGCTGGTCTACGTGGTGCAGCAGTTCATCCCGTACGAGGGGGTTCCGCCGGAGTACAGGTCCGTGAAAGCAACCCCGGAGAGCCTTGTTGCCGAGGCTGCGAGGAGGGCGGCAGAGGTGCTAGGAGGGGCGGCAGAGGTGTGGTACAGAACGCTGGAGAGCGGGAGCAGGAGGGTTGCCTAGGCCCCTACGGCGGCGGCGCGGCGGCGCTCAAGGGGTATTGCGGCGTGCTTGTAGGCTATTATCCTTATGAGGTCTGCGGTGTCCTGGAAGTCATCGGAAGTGAGCTCTACCAGGTCCGCCACACTCATAAGGCTTAGCGCTGAGAGCAGGTCCACCCTGCCCTCGCTGAGCAGAGCCCTGAGCTCGCGGACAAATTCTGCCCTCAGCTCGTCAACCCGCCGCTCACCGGCGTCGATCTCGCTAGTCGCCTTCACCGCGTAGAGGGGGGAGAGGCTGAGCAGCCTCAGGTTCTCCGCGAGCTTCTCGGCGAGGAGCTCGGTCTCCCTGAGCATCTCGATGAGCAACCTGTAGAGGTTATCCATGCCGGGGCTCTGCTTCACCCAAAGGAGCTTCTCCCCGCTCTCCAGCATAGCGCCAGCGACCTTGTCTATCTCCTCCACAAGCCTCTCGAACTCCTCCCTGCTCGAGGTGGGGAAGACGCCGGACCACATCCTCCAGATGATCTCGCGCTTCACCGCGTCAGCCCTCCTCTCCAGCTCCTTGACCCTCCTGCTGTACTCAAGCATCTCCGCGTGCCGCTCCTCGAAGAAGCAGCGGATCACCTCGCGCTGCAGCCTGAGAACATCCCTGATTATGCTCACATGCTCTGTCACCAGGTCCAGGAAGGGCCACGTGGGGCGGGTCTCCCTGAACACCACCGAGAAGACTGTCGCCGCGGTGGCAAGCAGGATTCCCGTGTTTATCAGGGCCCCATCGAAGCGTGCTGAAAACGCCTGGAGGAGCAGGCTGCCGAGGGCAGCGCCCGTGGAGTACCCAGCATCCCTAACCGCCCTGTACAGACCGATTGCCAGCTCCCTCTTACCCGGGGGGGCCAGGTCTGAGAAGGGGGTGGGGAGGACAGGGTAGTACATCGCGTAGCCGACGCCTAGTACCATCGCCGTCAGGAGCAGGTCGGAGGGGCCCCGGGTCTCCGGGAGCGCAATGAGCATCGCGGCTGCGGCGAGCAGGCCCAGGGTGGAGACGAACTTCCTACCAGCCCTGTCGGAGTAGTGGGACCAGAAAGGCATCATGAGAGCCCACATCACGAGGAGGAATGACTGCGCGAGCCCCGCGTAGTAGGCTCCCCAGCCCCTTGCCACGACCATGAGCGGGACCACACCCCAGACGATGCTGTCCGCGGCCTTAGCGACATGCGCCGCCAGCAAGGAGGATGAGCAGCTAGGATTCCTCAGCAGCTGGGCTAGGGAGAACTCCTCCGAGGACCACCTCTCCGGCCTCTCGTACTCGCTGCCGCCTCTAACCTCGGGCACGGCCAGCGACGCGGCGAAGGCCAGCGCTGACGCGGCCAGGATTAGGCGCAAGGGGGCTCCGGGGCCCAGCAGCGACAGCGTGTAGCCCCCCAGGAAGGCCCCAGCCGCGTAGCCGATGTAGCAGGCGCTCTCAATGTAGCTGAAGGAGAGGGCGGACCTCTCGAGGCCCAGCACATCCCTGAGAATTATGGCTGCCGTGGCGTAGACGAAGCCCTCTCCGGCGCCAACGAGGATGTTCCCAAGTAGGAAGTTGTGAGGAGGGGGGAGCAGAATGATCGAGAGGGCGCCCGCTAGGTACGCGGACACCCCGAGCAGGAGGGACCTGCGCCTGCCCTTGCGCAGCGACAATACGGCTGCGAGGTAGTCGGAGGCGGACTTCGCAGCCCCGAAGGAAATTATGGGTAGGAGTGCCAGGGCCGCTCCCACCTCGCGGCTCATCTCGATGCTCAGGACAGCCCGCTGGACGCCCGTCGCCGTGCCTATCAGAACCTCGGTGAGGAGTACTAGCAGCACTACCGCGGTGGCTCTCAATACGAACCCTTAGGGTATATTCCGGGTGCTGGCTATATAGGTTTCGTTAGTCTAAAACCTTGCTAGAGCATGACAGCTAGCCGGTTGTACGCAACTGTTTATAGGCGTGCGTTGCGAGACTAACTGCAGGCGAACTCGATGGCGGTAACCCTGGATGTTCAGCGCTACCTCAGAGCGGGGTACAAGCTCGTCGGGAACCACAGCGCAGTGGCCATCTGCAGGTGGACGCGCTCCGCCCTGAGGGGTGAGAGGCTCTGCTACAAGAGCTGGTACGGGATTAAAAGCCACCGCTGCCTCCAGATGACCCCTGTGCTCAACTTCTGCGACTTCGCCTGCAAGTTCTGCTGGAGGATGCACCTGCCCGGGCGGTACCAGGTGCCTCGGGGGTGGCGCTGGGACGACCCGCGGGAGGTGCTCGACAAGTCCATCATCGCGCAGAGGCTGCTGCTCATAGGATTCAAGGGCAACCCCCTCGTCACCCGGGAGAGATTCCTGGAGGCTATGTTCCCCAGGCACCTCACGATAAGCCTCGACGGCGAGCCGCTGCTGTACCCGGGGCTCGCGGGGCTCATCAGGGAGGCCAAGGAGCGGGGCTTCACGGTGTTCCTGGTGACCAACGGGTCCATACCGGCCAGGCTGCGTGAGCTCCTGAAGAAGGATGCCCAGCCGACAAACCTCTACCTCAGCGTCTACGGGCCAAACAGGGAGGTCTTCGACAGGGCCGCGGACCCGCGCATCCCCAGGGCGTGGGAGATGGTGAACGAGAGCCTGGAGCTGCTCGGGGAGTTCAGGGAGAGCAGGACCGTGATGAGGCTGACCCTCGTGCGGGGGCTTAACATGGTTGAGCCCGAGGGCTACGCGGAGCTAGTGAGGAAGGGTGAGCCGATGTTCGTCGAGCTGAAGGGCTACACGTGGGTGGGGGAGAGCCAGAAGAGGCTGCCCATAACCGCTATGCCCGAGATGAAAGAGTTGGTCGACTTCGCCTCCAGGCTCTCGGAGCTCACAGGGTACCGGGTCAAGCTGACCGACGACAAGAGCAGGGTCGTTCTGCTCGTGAGGGACGAGGAGTCCTGGGAGAGGAACCTGAAGATGGTGGAGGAGTGGAGGAGGAGGGAGAGGGAGCTCGACGAGAGGATACTCAGCAAGATTGAGGACTTCACGATGGAGGAGCACGGCTACAGGATCCTGAGGTACTAGCTGCAGCTGGATTCTTGCGCGAAACCGATATCGCCGGGGGCTGGCTGGCTCTGCGGGGAGCTTTGCAGGCAGCCGAAGCTGCTGGCATGATCGCGGCAGCGCTCGCTAGGAGGAACGTTGTCGTGATTGTAGCCACATGTACTGTTGAGTACGATGGCAGGGCCCGGTCGAGGCTGGGCGAGGGGGACCGGGTGATCATAGTCAAGCCCGACGGCACCGTCCTGGTTCACAGGCCCTACGGGTCCCTCCCGGTGAACTACCAGCCAGAGGGCTCCGCTGTGAGCGTGAGAGCTGAAGGAGACACCCTGGTGATCACCGCTGTGAGGCCGAGGCCCTCGGAACGCCTCACGATTCGAGTGCGCAGGATAGCTCACCTGGTCGTAGCGGAGCTGAGGGACGACGCCGAGTTCGAGCTGTGGGGCTCCGAGGATGAGCTGAGAGACGCTATAGCGCGTAACCCAGAGCTGCTCCTGGGGGAGAAGCTGAAGCCCGTCGAGGTGGAGGCTAAGCTGGGCCGAGTGGGCTTCGCGGACCTGCTCATGGTCGACGAGGCGGGCAACTACGTGGTGGTTGAGGTGAAGAGGGAGGAGGCGGGGGTTGACG
>JAJHRT010000122.1 GCA_020833575.1 Thermofilum sp.
CGTAGGCTACAGCGTCGTTCAGGCTCACCGAGAACCTCTGGGCGACCTCGAGCGCCTTCTCGTAGTCGTCCCTTGACACGGGCAGCACCTCGACGTTCTCCAGCGATAGCAGGCGCGCAGCCAGGCCCAGGCTCGCCTGGAGGCTGACCCGGGACTCGACGATGTTCACAACCTCGCTGACGTGGACGGTCGTCGTGAAGACGGGCTCTCCCTCCTCAACCCTCCTCAGGATCTCCTGGGCTGCGGCCTTCACAGCTTCCTCCCTCGCTGTCAGCGGCCTCCTGGGCCTCAGGTAGGCGTGGAGGAAGACGCTGGAGTCCAGGAACCTAGCCCTCACGCGCGACCGCACCCCTGAGCTCGTGGGTGTCTGTGAAGTCCTCGACCTCCACCTCGATGGAGTCGAAGAGGTCCGTCAGCCGGACCTCCCTTACGGGCTTCAGCCGCAGCTCACCGCCCTCACCCTCCTCGAGTATGAAGAGCCTGGCCCCCACCCTCCTCCTCACAGCAGCGGGGATCAGCACCCTACCCTGCCTATCCATCTTCACCACAATACCCATGTCCACCACTGTAGAGGAGGAATGGCATGTATTTAAGGATTGGTTGGGCGCGCGGACCTCTGGGAGAAGGTTTGAGGTGCCGGCAGAGGTAGCGTCGAGGAAGTCGAGAGAGCTGGGCGAGGAGGAAGCCTGAGAGGAGCGTTGGACCTGTGGAGATGGTGGTCGTAGACGCGTACGCTCTGATGGCAATGGTGTTCGGGGAGCTCATCGAGCGCGCGGGCCTGACGCGTGCTAGGATGCCCCTCTCTAAGTTTATTTACCAAGTCGGGATGTAGACACCTGTGCCTGGGGTAGTGGGCTTGCCGAGGCTGTCGAGGCGCAGGGCCACAGCTGTTCTGCTGCTCTTCGCTCTCCTGGTTCTCCTGGGAATAGTGCTCTACAAGCCTGCTGTTGCGAGCCGGAGCGTGGACTACTCGAGGCTGCCTGAGCTCTTCCTCAGGGTAGCAGCGCACCTGAACAGCTCTGTGGCAGCTCTGGAGGACGCGCTCGCTGGGAAAGCACCGGGCGTGGACAAGGAGGATGCGCAGCGCGTGCTGTACGAGCTCAGAGAGTACCGCGAGGAACTTGAGAGGGAGGATGAGACGGGGATGGTGGTTTCTCTGAGGAAGGCGGCGGAGGCTTACGCGTGGCTGGCGAACTCCAGTATTGCAGCCTACGAGGCCGCTGAGGTGCTCTACGGCAGCAGGAGCTCTGTGAAGGACTTCCTCGAGGCCGTGCTCAGGTGCGATGCGGCTGAGATGTCCAGGAGAGGGGCTCTGATCAGGGAGAACCTGTCGCGCGCCGCGGAGCTGCTGGGGGAGGCGATCGCGGGGCTCGCGGCGGTTAGACCGGGGGATCTGCCCTCCGAGGGGCACGAGAGACTGGTGGACGAGGCCGCGGAGAGGCTGGCGCGCGCGTACCGAGCCCTGAGAGAGCTGCTCAAGGCCGTGGAGATCGCGGAGAAGTACCCCCAGGACCTGGAGGAGCTCTGCAGGGCTAAGAGGAACGGAGGCTCTGCCCAACCCAGCCCCGGCGTGGCAAGCGCTATCCAGGGCCTCAACCCGGGAGATGCCGGCCCATACTCGTACCATATCTCGAGGCTCAAGGCGCTGCTACCCAGCCCCGGCAGCTACCAGAGCGGGAGCGCCGGCTCGAGCGCTGGTGGGGTCGGCGGTGCTGGCGGGAGCAGTGGGGCGGGCTACCAGTCCCCACCCTCCGACGACTAGGCTGGGGTGAGGGGTGTGATCACCTTTGGCAGACCCGAGGCCTTACCGCTCCTGCTGCTCCTCGCCGTCCCCCTAGCCCTCTACAAGCGCGCCTCTGCTAGGAGGTCCGTGGCCCTGAAGGCTCTCGGGGGCAGGCTGCCCGGGCTCAGGTGGAGGCTGCTCGGCTGGCTCGCCGCCATGCTGCTCCTCGTGCTGGCAGCTGCCGAGCCCGCGGTGGTTCGAACGGTGAGCGTGGAGGTGCCCTTCGAAGATGCACACCTCCTGAACGCGACTAGCGTCCTCCACGTGGTCGTGCTCGATGTCTCGAGGAGCATGCTCGAGGCAGACGTGCCTCCGAGCAGGTGCGAGGCGGCTAAGGCGTTCGCGGCGGAGTACCTGAGGGCTGCCCCCCAGGCTGACTTGGCGGTGCTGGTGAACTTCTCGCAGACGGTGGGGCTGAGCCGGGCTATGCCGGCCCGCGAGGCGGCACGCTCGGTGGCAGGCATCACGTGCGGGGGAAGGTACTCCGCCGTCGGCGACGCGCTTGCTGCAGCCCTCTCAGTGGCTAGGGCCTCCGGGATGCCTGCCGTTGTGCTGCTCCTGAGCGACGGGGGCTGGAACTACGGGTCAAACCCCCTCGACGCCGCGCCGAGCTTCAAGGAACTCAAGATCCCCCTGGTGGTCGTCAGGGTGGGCAGCGACCCGAGGGGGGCTTCTCTGCTCCCCTCGGTCGCCGAGAGGGCGAGCGGGAGGTACTACGAGCTCGACTCAGCCTCGGTGGGCCTGGCCGCGGAGGTCGCAAGGGCAGCAGAGGGGGAGGGCAGGTACGCAGCGCTAAGCGCCAAAGGCCTCGCCAGGGTGGACGTAGTGGAGAGGACACCTGTGCCCGCGGAGGCTCTGCTACTGCCGGCTCTCGCACTCTTCGCTGTGCTGACCCGCGACGGCTTGTAGGTGGCTAGCTTGGAGCTCGAGCTCAGCCAGCCGGCGGCGCTGCTGCTCGCCCCGGTGGTGGCCGCGCTGCTCGCCTACCTCCACTACAGGGGCTTTGAGGGAGGCTACCTCAGGCAGCACACGCTCTACAACCCGCTGGCCCGTGTGGTGAGGCAGAGGGGCCGCGCCAGGAGGCGTGCGACGCTCGCTGTGAAGCTCACGCTCGCGGTGGCGCTGGCATTAGCCCTGGCAAGGCCCGGAGTCTTTGTTGAGAGAGAGGTGGTGCTCCAGGGCCCGGCCGAGGTCGCCATGTTCAGGCTGGCGAGGCCCGTCGCGGTGATAGTCATCGACGTGAGCGGCAGCATGGGCGAAGCGATACCCGGGGGCGTGAAGATAGAGGTGGCTAAGGATGCGCTGAGGAAGCTCGTCGAGCGGGTGCCGCCCTCGGTGGACCTGGGGCTGATCGCGTTCGACCACGC
>JAJHRT010000123.1 GCA_020833575.1 Thermofilum sp.
GAGCGTCCGGCTCGGCAGCAGCCCGAGCAAGGCGGCGGATAAGCTCCTGAGAGCGCTCGACCACAGCATGCCGAAGAGCGTGAAGCCGGAGGTCAGGGCCGCGCTCCAGCAGCTGCTCCAGAGAGTCACGAAGAGGGTGGCGGAGACCAGGTGGGAGCAGCAGGCACCGTGCCGCTAGGCCTGGCCGCAGGCGCGCTACACCACTACATCTTATAGTTATGTTTATGTATATTTAGGGCTTGCAGCCTTCGAGAAGGGGCTCCGCGGAACCCTGGCACGTGCTCAGGCTCCGCTCTCTGGGCGCGCCGCAGCATCGTGCACAGCTTGGAGAGAGGCCGCACAGGGCCTCCTTGTCGTCGCCGCGCAACTCGAGGTGCTTGCCCGTTGGCAGTGCGCTGAAAGCTCTTCACAGGAGAAGGGTGCGGTGAAGCCGGCGAAGGTGCGCGGAGAGCTCAGGTTGCGCGGCGCTACTGGCAGAGGAGCTCCTTAAGGGGGTTCCCGCGCGCCTCCACGAGGACTTCGGGGCTTGAGCGGCCGAACATGGCCATGTAGCCGACTGGCGTGAGGCTGACCAGCAGGGCTGCCTTGCGCGCTAGCTCGCGGGCTTGCTCGCCGAGCGATGAGTCGAAGACATGGAGTAGGTAGACCTCGTCCAGGCAGTGCGTTAGCAGTGCAAGCGCCTCGTCCAGCCCCTCGTAGAACCTGGACGGGGACCTGAAGTACTTGACCTCGAAACCGATGCGTACCCTCTCCCTCTCCGCTAAAATATCGATGTCGGGCGAGAGCCTGCCGGCGCCCACGCGCCTTCCTAGGATCTTCAGCCCCCTCTCGCCGAGCCTGTGAGATAGGTAGGTGTAAACCTCGCTCTCGTCAGCGAAGTCAGCCAAGGCTCTTCACTTTGTCCCGCACCACGTAGTCGTAAAAGTCATTGTAATAGCTCTCAAACTCCTCTTTAGCCTGCTCGTCCTGATCGGTTCTGCTCCTCATCCTGCTCAGCGGTTTGTGCTCCTCGAGCGCTTTAACGTAGATAATGTAGTCGTGCAGCCTGCTCTTGTACACTGGAATCGCGTACCTGCCGTAGAGCTTTCTCGTTGAGACCTCCTCGGCTATGCTATTCGCGATGACCTCCTGAGTTTTCGACTTGATCTTGTTGAAAACCACGCCGCCGCAGAGAGGGGGCTCGCTCCTGCCCGACTGCTTGATCTGCAAAACGGCTTCGCGGAAGAAGTCGCTGACGAACATCCTGAAGGAGACACGGCCGAGGTCGTCCGGGACTATGGGTACAACGAAGTAGTCGGCCGCTGCAAGCGCCATCCTAGCTAAGGCGCCGAACGCGGCCGGGGGGTCTATGAACACGTAGCTGAAGCCGCTCTCGCTGAGCTTGGGAAGCAGCTGGCGTAGGAGGACGATCCACCCGAAACCTCCCGCCGCGGCCTCCGCTATCGCCTCCCTCTCGATGGCCATGATCCTCGAGTCGCCCGGCAGTAGGTAGAGCCTGGAGCTCCACTCCCCGCCTGCTTCAACTACAAATCTCTCTGGATCTAAGGCCTCCTCCCCGGCTCTCAGGGCGCTGCGGAGGAGTTCGTAGGCGGTGCTGCCCCTCTTCTCGAGGTTTTCCTGCTGCTTGTGGCCTAGCACGTAGACTGTGGCCCCCGCTTGCGCATCGAGATCGATCACGAGAACCTTTTCTTCGCCGCCTACCCTCGATGCGAGCTCATTCGCAGTGTTGACTGTAAGCGTGGTCTTGCCCACGCCTCCCTTTACGCTAAGAAACGTTACAACCTTCACAACAACTCCTCAGCAATGGTTACAAATAAAACTTTAGCACCCTGCGGTATCCGGCACTTGCACATACACTCCAGCAGTTAAATCTAGGGAAAGAGCTTTGCGGGAACACTCCCTAGAGCTGGCCCGCGCTCTCGCCCACCAGGCTCGCGACGTCCTCCACGAACCTCCTGGCCTTCTCGACCTCCCTTCTCAGCAGCTCGGGGTCGATGATCCCGTCGTGGAACGCCATCTGGTGGAGGTACCTCTCCCTCGCCCCGTACCTGTCCCTGAGCCCCAGCTTCTCCACCTCCGGCTCCCGCTCCTCGATCAGGTCCAGGAGCCTCCCGCGCTGCGCGCGCGCAGGGTTCGAGAGAAAGCGCGCCACCTGAACCTCCACCGTCCCCGCCAGGTTGACCTCGTGCGCACCAGCCACGCGCCCCAGCGCGTACACGGTGGTCACCACGTCCAGCGCCGCGCCCGCAGACGACACCACAGCCCCCAGCAGCCCCAAGCCCCTAGCCCTCATAGACCCCGAGCACCGCGGCGGAACCCCTATAAATAGCTGCAGCAGTTCTACGGCAAGAAGCCCTTTCAACTCATTCTCGCCTGATACTGGCGAAGGAGGTTGCGGTCGAGCTGGCGGAGAGGTCTTTCAACTCATTCTCGCCTGATACGAGCTCGAAGAGACGAACGAGGAGGCAGGTGTGCTCCTCGACTTTCAACTCATTCTCGCCTGATACATCAAGGTCGTGACGAGGGGAGGGGTTTTCACGTTAAGCTTTCAACTCATTCTCGCCTGATACAGGAGGCTGGTCTTCCAGCTCGTCAGGGCGCAGCAGAGGCCTTTCAACTCATTCTCGCCTGATACATGAACGCGTCGAACAGCGCCCTGTCGATGCGGCTCGCAACCCTCACTTTCAACTCATTCTCGCCTGATACCACTACTCGTGCTTCAGGCTTTGCGCGCCGCCGGTATAGCTTTCAACTCATTCTCGCCTGATACCTGTTACCGCCGCCTACTTCTTGGCGCTCCGCATCCTCGCCTTTCAACTCATTCTCGCCTGATACACCTCGTAAACCTCACCCCCCACGAGGTCGTAGTGTACTTCTTTCAACTCATTCTCGCCTGATACACGATGATAGCACTGGGGTGCTTATCTTCGCAAACGACTTTCAACTCATTCTCGCCTGATACACGATGATAGCACTGGGGTGCTTATCTTCGCAAACGACTTTCAACTCATTCTCGCCTGATACACGATGATAGCACTGGGGTGCTTATCTTCGCAAACGACTTTCAACTCATTCTCGCCTGATACACGATGATAGCACTGGGGTGCTTATCTTCGCAAACGACTT
>JAJHRT010000124.1 GCA_020833575.1 Thermofilum sp.
CCGAGGTGCTGGTCAGGGTTGAGGGAAACAGGATAGTGATCGAGCCTCTCGCGAGGGATCTGGAGGAGAGGGTCAAGAGGTGGCTTGCCTCCGCGCTCAGCTCAGGGGTTGAGCCGCTCTCTGGAGACGTGGGAGAGTCGTGGAAGTGGGTGAGCAGGGAGTATGCTGAAAGAAAGCTCGGCCTACTACCCTGAGGGCGTTGTGGACGTAGGCATCCTCGTGGTGTCTCTCTTCAAGAACCCCTTGCAGGATGCCGCGTTGAACTTCCTGGCAGACGTGCTGCTGCAGAAGAGGCGCGCAGCCATACCTGTGACCGCGGTTCTCGGAGCCTTCCACGTGGCGACCAGGTACTTGAGGCTACCGCCGGTGGAGGTGAGGAAGGTTCTCGGCGAGATGCTGGAGACAGGCTCACCTGCCTTCTACCCCTACGTGCGCCCCGATGACGCCCTTGACGCCCTCGAGTACGCGGCGTACTACCGGGTGGAGTCATGGGATGGGTACCTGGTCAAGCTGGCGAAGAGCATCGGCAACAGCATAGTGTACACCCTCGATGAGGAGCTCAGGAAGGTTGAGGGGCTCATAGTCGTGAACCCGTTCCCCAAGGAGCTCGTCGAGCAGTACCACGAGTACATGAAGAGTAAGCTACACGGGCGCACCGCGTAGCTGGCGCTGCATTTATTACGCCGGCACGGTCCCCGCGCAGGGCGCTGGGCGGTGCTACCGTATGCGCGCTAAGCTGCTTATACTCGACCTGGATATGACGCTGTGGGACTGCCCTGATATCTCGCTGGCAACACCGCCCTTCAGGAGGGTTGGCGAGGGCGTGGCTGTAGACGCCGAAGGCACCGTGGTCCGCCTAAGGGAGTGCGTGATGGAGCTCCTCTCACGCGCCAAGAGCCTGGGCGTGAAGCTCGCAGTGGCAAGCTGGAACCTCAGGGAGCCCGCCGAGGGGGCGCTCGAGGCGCTAGGAGTCAAGGAGTTCTTCGACGTGATCGTCGTGGAGCCGCACCCCCGCAAGGAGGAGATGGTGGGAAGGATTCTCGAGGCGCTCTCCCTGAGACCCGAGGATGCAGTCTTCATAGATGATAACGCGGGCATGGTGGAGAGAGTGAAGCGCAGCCACCCGGGGATCGTGGCCCTGAGGTTTGGCGAGGACATCACCAGCTTCTGCGAGCTCCTCGAGAGGCTTGAAGAGAGCAGTGCTGAGAGCTTCCACGGGGTGCGGGGCTGATGGAGGAGAGCCTACTCCGGCAGGCTGCTAAGGTGCTGGTCCCCGTGTTCCTCGCCGAGATAGGCGATAAGACCATGCTCACGACAGCAGCGTTCTCGCTGCGCACAAACCCGCTGCTAACCCTCGCTGTATCAGCGCTGGCCTACCTGGCGGCGAACTCGCTCCCAGTTCTCCTGGCAAGCAAGGCCGCGGAGGCGCTTGCCTCCTACGCTAGCCTGGTGCAGGCAGCTGCTGGGGCAGGCTTCATAGCTATCGGCTTGTCGCTGCTCCGCAGCGAAAGAGAAGAGTTAGTGGTCGGGAGGGCGAGCAGCACTTTCTCCTACTTCTTACTACTGACGCTCTCGGAGATGGGCGACAAGACGCAGATAGCCACGGTCCTCTCGGCGGCTCTCACGGCAAACGCCCCGCTAACCCTGCTGCTGGGGGTGATCGGCTACGTGCTGGCTAACAGCGTCGGGGTAGCTGCAGCGTACCTCGCGAGGAGCAGTCTGCCCGCCGAGGCCGTGAGGCGCGCCTCCGCAGCTCTGTTCGTGGTGGCTGGTGTTCTGTGCATGCTCACTGCCGTGCTTTAGAGAGCAGGTACACTAGTAGTCCCGCGGCTAGCCAGGCGAGGATGAGAACTCTTCCCTCCTCGTGCAGCGCGAAGAGCAACCCCCACATGACCGCGCAGGCGAGGAAGCCCAGTACCGGCAGAATCGCCTTGCTGAGCTTCAGGTGAGGGTTGCGGTAGACCGAGAGCAGCGCTGCGTGCGCGTACATGTAGGCTAGGAGCGCGCCGAAGTTGTAAAGCGACGCCATGACGTCCACGAGGTGTGCGCCGGGCAGGAAGGCGTGGAAGAGCAGTAGACCCGCTGCGACCGAGCTCGAGAAGATGACGGCGAGGTGGGGCGAGCCTCTCCTGTTGACCGCTCTGAGCCGCCTGGGCAGGAGGCCGACCCTGCTCATGGAGAACACTACCCGCGAGACACCTATGACGCCAGAGTTCGCGGACGCAGCGTTGAGAATCGTGCCCAGGAAGCCCGTCCACAGGGCTAGGTAGGCGCCGATCACCGGGATCCTGCCAGCTAGGCTTGAGAGAGGGTGCTGGACGTCCTCGCCGCTGAAGCTGCCGGAGAACGCGTAGAGCGACGCGGCGACCGTTGCCACGATGACCGTTACGGCTACTGCCAGCAGGATTGCCCTGGGCACAACCCTCCTCGCGTCCCGCGCCTCCTCAGCCACCTGAGACGTAGCCTCCACGCCGATGTAGGACGCCATGCTTATGGTGATCGCGTAGAGGAAGTTGTTGACGGGGAGCTCGCTGCCCAGCGCCGGTATCCTGGGCCTCAGGGC
Organism: Thermofilum sp.; assembly: GCA_020833575.1. Classification (GTDB taxonomy): domain Archaea; phylum Thermoproteota; class Thermoprotei; order Thermofilales; family Thermofilaceae; genus Thermofilum. Next base: position 2,564 of record JAJHRT010000124.1, read on the forward strand.
ACCGCTGAGGGCGAGCAGGAGCCCCCCGGCGCCGAGCACGAGGGCTAGCGTCGCGAGGTCCGCGAGCACGATGACCTCGTTGAACCTGCTCGAGGCCTTTATGCCTGCTAGGTTCAGCAGCGTAAGAAGGGCAACGAGCACCGTGGCCGCTATCGCGTAGTTCGGGCTTGCAAGCAGCACGTCGCTGCCGAGTAGCGCCTTCACCAGGAAGCCCAGGTAGCCCACCGAGGCCAGCGAGAACAATGCGATGTCAACTATGTAGTCCAGCAGCAGCCCCCATCCCGCCAGGAAGCCGTGGAGGGGGCCGAAGCGCTTGTACGCGAAGTACTGAGCTCCGCCCGCAGCTGGGTAGAGGCTGCAGAGCTTCGCGTACGTCAGCCCTGTGAGCACGTAGACTACAGCAGCGAGGAGCAGTGCTAGCGGTGCTGCCCCTCCAGCGTACAGGAGCACGAGCCCGAGGGTTATGTAGATGTCCGCTCCTACGTCCGCGTAACCTATGCTAAAGGCTCCGAAGAGCCCGACTTCCCTCCGTAGGCCATCCCCCACCCCCCCACCC
>JAJHRT010000125.1 GCA_020833575.1 Thermofilum sp.
CCCTCGGCCCAGAGGGCCTCGCTCTCGGCCCTCGCCATCAGCTCCTTGACCCTGAGGTTCGTCGTGTAGACGCCCCGGTGGAACTCGTTGTAGATCTCGCCCCTCCACCTCGGCAGCCTGTCCCTCACCCTGAGCAGCTCCTCGACGTACTCGCGCTCCGAGGGGGCCTCGACGGGCTCGGGCAGCTGTGGGACGCGCCTCAGCAGCTTCAAGCGCTCGAGCATGAGGAAGGTGGGCCCCCCGCCGCCGTCCCCGAAGCCGTACGCGTGCACCGCCGGCGCCACGTCCTTCTGCTTGTACCTCTCCCACAGCCCCGCCAGCTCGCTCGCCGTGAGCACGCCGTTGTACGTGGCTACGATCACGTGCGCCACAACCTCGCTGCCGTCCAGCGCCTCCCACACGAACGCGTGGTAGGGGAACGCGTTGGTGTCGTTCCACATCACCTTGTGCGTGCAGAAGACCTCGATCCCCGCCTTCCTCATGATCTGCGGTAGCTGGGCGCTGAAGCCGAAGCTGTCTGGCAGCCAGCCGATCCTGCTCCTCCCCCCGAGCTTCTCCTCGAAGTAGAGCTGGCCGTACAGGAGCTGGCGCGCGAGTGACTCGCCGGAGACGAGCTGGGTGTCCGACTCCACCCACATCCCCCCGATGGGCAGCCAGGCCCCGGCTTCGACCAGCTTCCTCACCTCCGCGAAGAGCTGCGGGTCCTGCTCCTCCAGCCACTTGTAGTTCTGGGCGCCGCTCTGGACGTAGGTGAAGCGGTAGCCCATCCTCGCCAGCCTGACGATCGTCGCGAACGTCCTCCTCACCTTGCGCCTCGTCTCGCTGAAGGGCCACAGCCAGGCTGTGTCGATGTGGCTGTGCCCGAACAGGTACACTCGGCCCCTAGCGCCAGCCGGCGCGAAGTCGAGCACCCGCTTGACCCGCTCGACCGTGTCCAGCACCTCGCTGACGCTGGGCCTCGGCGTGTCCGGCAGGAGGCCCGCGGCCACAGGGTCGCCGTAGACAGAGGAGACGTAGGCGTGCTCCCACCTCGGCCCCCTGTACTCCGGCGACCCCTCGGCGAGGATGCCGTACAGCGCCCTCACGGTCGCGTGGGCCTGCAGGACGCTGGGCGTCAGCTCGACCTCGCGTGCAGCGCTCTCGAGCACTGCCATCAGCTCGCTCCTCTGCCGGGCCAGCTGGAGCAGGTCGAGGAGCGCCAGGGCGAGGTTGAAGCCCTCCCAGAGCACGGCGGTTGCCGAGGAGGAGAGGAAGGCGAAGAGCCAGGCGGCCTCGCCGAAGAGGCGGCGCGGCGTGGCCTCTAGCACCAGGTCGTGGTCTCCCGGCTCGACGACTGCCAGCTTGTGCTGCTCGTCAACACCCTGGTAGGGCTCGCCGTCCACCTTGAGGAGGGCGTTGCCGGTGATGTCGAACCGGAGCAGCCACCTAGCCCCACCCGCGGGGGGCAGGGAGACTCGAGCCTCGAAAACGAGCTCTGTGTCAGGGGTTGCGCGAGCAAAGTAGGGGAGCTCGACGCGCGAGCCCTCAAGGCTCCAGAGCGTGAGAGGTCGGTAGTCCACGACCGTCGAGGCGAGCAGGTCGAAGAAGCGCCGCTCGATCTCCTGGGGCGTTAGCCTCGGCACGTGGCTCCCTCACGCCTGGAAGCTAGATATAGGTTACCACCAGCTCGCGCTCAAGCCCTGGAGGCTCGGGAGGCCGTACATAACGATGTTACACTCAAGCATAACAATGTTATTCTTGCCTGCAAAACATTGTTATACTCCATAATACCTGGGTTATCCTTCAAGTATAACTTCGTTATCGTACAGTAAAACAATGTTATTGTAGCGGAGGGGCTCCGGCGCGCTCCTCGAGGCTCAGTGCCTCCAGTGCTGCTGCATGTCCTCAGCGTCGTAGGCGTAGAAGCCCTTGCTCCTGAGAGCCTCCTTGCCTTGAAGCCTCCTTGCCACAAGGCCGTAGGCTTTCTCGCCGGCGGCTATGTCCCTCGCCTTCTCGATGAGCTTCCGCAGCTCCCTCTCGGCCTCGCTCTGCGTCAAGTCGCTCCACTTCACCTCAAAGCAAAGCGCCTTGTCCTCCGTGGAGGAGTAAAGGACCAGGTCCACCTCCTCCCCCTTGCTCCACCACCTCCCGACCTTGTCGGGCTTGAAGCCCAGCTCCCCGCCCCTGGCCAGGTCCACCAGTAGCTCGCGGGCAACGACCTCGAAGACTGCGCCGAGGTAGGCGTCGAAGTCCCCTGAGACGCTCGCCCAGACCTCCCTCTCCAGGCCTGCCTCCAGGTAGGCCATGTTGGGCCTGACGTAGCGGAACCAGAAGGCGAAGAAGGGGTCTGGTATGAAGTACCTGGGCCGCGCCCGCCCGAGAAGAGGGGTCTCCTTGCCGATGAGCCCGAGGAGCTCCAGGCTCGCCAGGTAGGTCGTCAGGTTCTCCCTCCTCAGCCCCGTGTGGCCGGCGATCTCGCTCAGGGAGGACTTGCCCTGCGCCACAGCGCTCAGGATGTCCATGTACCTCTCCGGGGCTCTGAACTCCTCCATCAGGAGGAACTCCGGCTCCTCGTGGAGGGGGCCTCGCTTGGACAGCACGAGCCTCACCGCGTTCTCCTCCGGGCTGAGGCTCTCGTCGACCAGCTCGAGGTAGGCAGGCGTCCCACCGAAGACCCCGTACACCTTCACCAGGTCCACCACGCTGTACCTGGTGAACCACTCGGCCAGCCCGCCGAAGCCCAGGGGCTCGAGCTTCAGCACGGCCGTCCTCCTCCCGTAGAGCGGGGCGTCGCCCCTGAGCGCAACCCTGTGCACAGCGCCTATCGCGGACCCGGAGAGCACCAGGACGCCCCTCCCCCTCGAGAAGCGCTCGTCCCAGTACCTCTGCAGCAGCGAGAGAGCCCCCTCGACCTCCGCGAGGCGCTGAAACTCGTCGAGCACGACCACGTACCCCTGCTCCAGCTTCCCCGCTAGGTACTCGAGGAAGGCCGGGAAGCTCGGGAAGCGGAAGCCCTTGAAGAACTCCCCCTCAACGCTCCTTGAGAGCTCCGCGAGAACGGTCTCCGCGCCGCCCCTGGGGACGTAGAAGTAGAGACCCTTCCTGCCCCTCAGGAACTCGAG
>JAJHRT010000126.1 GCA_020833575.1 Thermofilum sp.
TCGGTGTATCTGGAGAACGGGACGTGCGAGGCGGTGATCCCCGGCTCTTCTGGGAGCCTTCAGAAGGAGGTTGAGGAGCAGCTGAGGAGGCTGCTCTCACCCACAGACCCGGCGGGTCTTAAGCTCGAGTGTAGCTCTGCGGTGGAGAGCAGGCTGGAGCCAGCGGTGGAAGTGGGGGAAGAGGAGGTCAGAGCGGCTCTCAGGAGGGAGCTCGAGTGGCTCGTCGAGAACGGGGTGGTTGAGGGGCTTAACAGCGGCGACGTCGAGGCGATAATCGCGGCCGCGAGGCTCGGCTACGCGGGTTGGAACAGCAGGCTCGTCTGGCACGCGGGAGCATGGATGCCGTACAGCGAGGTCCCCGGGGCAGCGCTGCTCCGGTGCTCGACAGGAGCTCCTGAAGTGTTCAGCGCCGGCAGCATCGCCTACGAGAAGCTACGCCCCGCGGAGGCCGGCGGAGCCGCGGGGGAGGCGCCAGAAGGAGCGCCGGCGGCTGTGATCCTTGCAGCCACCGGTGCTCTCCTGGTGGCCCTGCTAGCCTACCTTGCCGCACGCGTGCGCAGAGCAGGAGGGGTCCTGCGAGCTTTGCGATGAGAAGCCCTCAGAGAGAAAGAAGGTGACCTGGTTCACGAGCGCGGGGGCTTGGCGCGCTAGGACCCCCTCCTAATTATGTATATCTTTGGAACCTACTAGCTGGTTGTTGGGGATGAGGGCTAGCGTGCCGTCGTCCTTCCTAATCATTGTGAACAGGGTTGTGATGTCCTCCACGACACCCTGCTCGCCCGCTACCGCGACGTAGTCCCCTATCCTCACGGGCCTTACGAGGAGCACGAAGAGCCCTGCCACAGCCTGCCCGAGCACTTGCTGGGTTGCAAAGCCTATCACCATGCCTATGAAGCCTCCGAGGGCGACTCCAGCAGCACCGCCAGCCGCGCCGCCCGCGATACCGGCTGCGAGCGCCCCGATGCCCAGTATGGTGAATATGCTCCTAACAGCCGCGGCCGTGCTGTGCGGGTGTCGGAGGCGCAGCATCCAGTAGACGAGGTTGGAGACGCCCCTCACGATCATGTAGCCGAAGGCGAGCGCAAGGCCTATGCCCACGTAGGAGGAATAGGGCTCGAAGAGCCCCTTGAAGCCGGGGATGTAGCTCGGGAGCGCTGTGAAGATTAACGCGCTGACCACTATGTAGAGCGCTATCCAGAGCACCAGCGACACCATGGCGCTCCTAATCTTCGACGGGATGTTCTCCTGGCTCATGCTCCACCACCATCGCGCGGAAACCCCTGCTAAAAATACCTTTTAGTTCAGGCCCGGTCTCCAAGCAGCAGTCCTTAAACCCTGGTTCCCGAGCTTTACATAATGCTGGTGATGACCTGCTGTCCCCATCCGACAGGTGAGGGAAGGCCTCCCCCTTTGCTGAAGCCTCCCGAGCCCCACCCTCCTCTAGCGAGCCCGCGGGTGCCTGGGGCAATGTGTAAATAGGGGCCCGCTCCCCAGCATCGGGGTATGACTGCGCACCGGCGGGGTTTAGGGGAGGATAAAGGGGAGGGCTTCCCGAAGGGTGCTCTGCACCTGCTGGGGATCGCGCTATCCCTAGCCACGATGCTCTCCTCCACCTGGCTCTCGCTGGCCCCTCTCCTGCTGCTTGCCCTCAGCGCTGGGCTAGAGTACCCGGGGCGTGGGAGGTTCGGCTTGAAGGTCTTCCTCGTCGTTCTCGCCCTCGTAGCCGCTTTAGCCCTTCTCTTCCTCTTCGCGGCAATACCACCCCTCTACCTCTCCTGGGTCTCGCTCTTCGGCTTCCTCTTCCTGCTCTCGCTCGGGAGCCCTAAGCGCCTGCTGCTCTTCTTCATCCTTCTCGTGGTGGTGCCACCCCTCCTCGCGGTGCTGAAGGGCTTCCTCACCGTGTCCTCCTACAACATCGTCAAGGTGGGGTCCCCCGAGGAGCTGAGGACCCTCTTCAGCAACCCCAGCTCGGTTGTGCTCGTCGGCCGCGCCATGGCTGACGCGATCGCGCACGCGCAGCTCTCGCCGAACGAGAGGGTGGCGGAGTGGGAGGAGGTGGTCATCGACGGGACTCCCTACTGGATCTTCGCTGTCACCCCGCTCAACACGATGGCGCAGAACTACGTCAGCAAGCTGGTCCTGGTCCACGTCCAGACAGGAGAGGTGAAGACAATCCCCGTGCGCATGTCTGTGGGCTCCGGCCTCTGGCTCACGAACAACATCGAGCTGAGGACATTCCTCGCGACGGCGCAGCCAGTGGGGAACACCTACCCCTTCCTACACGGCGGCAAGCCCTACTTCGCTGCCTGCGTGAACACCCTGGCGAACCTGGGGCTCACGGAGTACCCCGGGGAGGTCTACGTCTACGACGAGCACGGGAACCTGAGGGTCTCCAGGCAGTTCAGCGGGGACATGTCCATGCCGGAGAACTATGACTGGGAGTACCTGGACTGGTACGTGAGGGAGTGGCTGTACTACCTGTCGGGGCTCTCCCCAGTGAGCTTCACGATGTTCCCGAGGGGCTTCCTCTGGATCCCCGCGAGCCCCTACAGCCAGGACCTGCTCAACATGACGCTCCTCCTGCCCGGGAGGGCTGGGGGCACGGTCAGGGTCTACTTCGGCGTCAGCCCCAACAACCCCAACAGCGTGGTCTCGATAATCATCGCGAACAACACCGGTGTGTACTACTACGACGTCAAGGGGCTCGGGATCTACAGCCCCTTCTACGTACAGTCCCTGGTGCAGGCTAAGCTGCCGGCGATCAGCGGCGGGTACCTCTACTCCAAGTACGCCCAGCTGATCTACTCGAACGGCTACCTCTGGGTCGTCCCGGTGTACGCCCGGACGAACGTGGTCTCCCTGTGGGGTCTCGCGGTGGTGAACGCCACAAACCCCTCTGAGATGAGCATCTACCAGTACTCCCCGGGCTACGGCTCCTACGCCGACTTCCTCGCCGCGGCGATCAGCCTCGGCGCCGCGCAGGTAAGGCAGGCCTGCGAGGTGGTCTCGGGCAACGTGACCCGCACCCTGCAGTTCGTCTACAAGGGCGACACCTACCTCGTCCTCGAGGTCAACGGCAAGCTGCTCTACGC
>JAJHRT010000036.1 GCA_020833575.1 Thermofilum sp.
ACCAACCCCCCTGTCCCGGGAGCCAGGGTGGTGCTCGAAGCCAGGACCTGCTACAGCTCCGAGAGGCTTGAGCTCGTGACGGGGGCTGACGGTGCTGCCAGCGCTGAGCTGGGCACGCAGCTCCTACCCTGCCCGCTTGAGGTGTACGTCAGCACCTCTCCTCCCTGCCACACTCCCGCCAGTGCTGAGAGGAGAGTAGAGGTCGCGATCCCCGCCGAGCTACAGCTGGCAATCGGCCTGCTAGTGCTGCTAGCGGCCGCTCTGGCTGTGAGGAGAGTTAAGAAGTCGCGGCCCGAGGAGAGTTCCCGGTAGCGCGGGGGGAGGTCGCTTGCGCGGTGACGCCTGCGTGGACGTGCTGAGGAGAAGGGACCCGCGGGGCTACTACGTGCTGACCGCCAGGCGCGAGGCTCTGGAGCTCCTGAGGATGTTCGACGTGATCGTCGAGGACGCGGGCAGCTTCCTCCTGGTCAGGGTGCGCTCGCGGAGCCTCGCGCAGAAGGTCTGCGAGTTGCTGCTGAGGAAGGGGTTGCTTAGCACACACGCGTAGCCGCTGCCTTGCGACATAGTCCAAGCCCGCAAGCTTTCCCGAGCGGGTAGGGGGAAGGTTTACTACTCAGCCCTGCACGCGGGAGGTGGTGCAACAGGTGGGGGTGGAGAGCCTTCTGCTGGGCGAGGTCAGGCGGGGGTTGAGGGCGTTCTGCCTCGAGAGGTGGCAGAGCCTCCACGAGAACTACGCCAGGGTGAACATGAGCGAGAGCGGCGTCGCCCCTCTCTCGCTGGCTGAGCTCGAGGAGCTGGGGCTGAAACTCGAGAGCTTGAGAGAGCTCAAGCTGGGCTACGGGTGGACTAGGGGGTCTCCCGAGCTGCGCAGTAGGATCTCGGAGCTCTACAACGGCGAGGTGAAGGAGGACGAGGTACTCGTGACTGCGGGCTCTGCGGAGGCGAACTTCGTGGCCGCGGTGAGCCTGGTTGAGGGCGGCGACTTGGCGGCTGTGGACCTGCCAAACTACATGCAGGTGCCGGGGCTTCTCGGGTTCCTGGGCGCGAGGGTGCTCGAGGTAAAACGCTCCCACCCATCCTGGAGGTTCCCCGTAGACGAGGCCGTGAGAGTAATCGAGGAGGAGAGGCCCAAGGCCTTCTTCATCTGCAACCCGAACAACCCGACGGCGACCGTTCTACGGGAGAGGGAGGTGGAGGAGCTGGGCGAGGCGGCCAGGAGGGCGGGGACCGTGCTCGTCTTCGACGAGGTGTACTGGGGGTCGGAGCTCAGCGAGGATAAGCCCAGCGCCCTGGAGAACGCTGGGAAGGACGTGGCCGTGTCCGTGTGCGGCCTCTCGAAGGTCTACGGGATGCCTGGGCTGAGGCTGGGCTGGCTCGCCGGGAAGAAGGAGATCGTGGAGAGAGCATGGGCGGTCAAGGACTACGTGAGCATAGCCCCCTCGGCTCTCAGCGACCGGATAGCCTCCGCCGTGCTCACCCAGGACAACGTGAGGAAGCTGAGGAGGCGGGCCAGGGAGATCGTGGGGAGGAACTTCGAGCTATTTGCGAGGATCATGGGCGGCAGGCTCCTAGAGCCCCTCCCGCCCGAGGCTGGTGCTTTCGTCTGGGCCAGGGTTCCGTGGGCGCGGGAGACGCTGAGCCTGTGTAAGAGGCTCTTCGCCGAGAAAGGGGTGCTGGTGAACCCTGGTGAGTGCTTCGACGCCCCGGGCTACTTGAGGATCGGGCTGGGCCAGAGGATGAGCGGCTTCGCGGAGTCCCTGCATGTGCTCGCTACCGCGCTAGAGACGATGAAGGAGCAGGCAGGCTAGCAGGCGCTCTGAAAGAATTGCTGCTGCGCTGGGCTAGTGCATATAACACCGGGGGCCGCTGACCTGAAACGTGAGCGAGGTCAAGCTGGATGAGATGAGCTGGCAGGACGCCAAGGAGTACTTCTCCCGCTCAGACATCGTCATACTGCCTGTTGGCTCTGTTGAGCAACACGGCCCGCAAAACCCCCTGGGCACCGACTACATGATCGCGTACAGGCTCGCCGCTGAGGCTAGCCGCAGGACGGGGGTAGCCGTTCTGCCGCCGGTGCCCTTCGGGGTCAGCGAGCACCACTCCAGGTTTCCCGGGACGGTCTGGGTGAGCGAGGAGTCCCTGAGGAGCTATGTGCTCGATGTAATCAGGGCGCTGGCCGCCCACGGTGTGAGGAAGGTTGTCGTGGTCAACGGCCACGGGGGCAACCTCAACGCCCTGAGGTCCGCTGCGATGGCTGCCAGGAGGGAGGGGGTACTCGTGGTCATCTACCAATGGTGGACCCTGCCGGAGCTGCGCAGCATATTCAGCGAGGAGGAGCTAGGGCACGCGGCCTCTGTGGAGACCTCGGTCAACCTCTACCTGCACCCGCACCTGGTCAAAATGGACCGGGCTGTGGACGAGAAGCCGGCGAGGCTCCCCACAGACGGGCTCGGGTACTACCCGGAGCGGACGGACGACAGGGTGAGAAGCGGGGTCTTCGGGGTCTCCACCACGGCCTCCAAGGACAAGGGGGAGAGGGCCTTTCAGGCAGCCCTGGAAGCCCTGGTCAAGCTTGTAGAGGCTGTCAAGTCCCTGGAGCCCCGCCCCTAGGGAGGCAAAGCTTGAAAAACCCCTCTCCAGTTTCCAAGGCAGCATCCAGCAATGCTGAAGGTGCGCCTGGAGGAGGCTGCCAGGCTTCTGGTGGAGCTGCCGTACTCCGCGACACCGGAGCACGTAGCCGAGAAAGCGCTTGAGCTGGCTGCGCTCAGGCCTGGGGAGAGGTTGGTCGACCTCGGGTGCGGCGAGGGTAACGTCCTCGTGGTGGCTGCTGGAAAGTACGGAGCCTACGCTGTCGGCGTGGAGCTGAACCCCGTTCTCGCGCTACGCGCGGCCGCCAGGGTGAGGAAGGCTGGGCTCGACGGCTACGTGGACATCGTGGTCGGCGACCTCTACTCCTTTGACTGCTCCAGGTTCGATGTCGTCTTCTGCTACCCCTCCCCCGCTGCCTCGAGGAGGCTCTCGCTCAAGCTACTCTCCGAGTGCAAACCGGGGTCCAGGGTCGTGGTTCACGGCTACCCTCTCGAGGGGCTGAGGCCGCTGGAGGTCATCGAGGTGCCAGGCTGCGGGGAGCGCGCCCACAGGGTCTACCTCTACCTCGTGGGGCTCAGCGCGGAGGGCAAGACGCTTTAACGTGAAGCGGCTGAGAGCTGTGATGATGGAGGGCGTGGTGTACCTTCCACCGCCGAGGAAGGTTTCCTCGGTCACCGTGGAGGAGGCTCTGCTTCTCAGGAGGAGCATCAGGGCCTTCACCGGCGACCCGGTTAGGCTTGAGGACCTCGCGATGATACTGTGGGCTGCGGACGGCGTCACGGATGCTAGGGGTGAGTTCAGGTCGGCGCCCAGCGCGGGTGCGACATTCCCCCTCGAAATCTACGCCGTCATCGGGGAGAAGTGTGTGGTTACCGCTGGCGGTGAGCACCTGGCAGCTGGTGTGTACAAGTACCACCCGCACCTCCACGCACTGGTCCCGAGAAGGTACGGCGACTTCCGCCGCGAGCTCGAGGCGGCGTCGCTGAGGCAGTCCTGGGTGGGCAGGGCTCCTGTCAGCGTGGTCATATGCGCCGTCTTCGAGAGGACGACCTCGGTCTACGGGGAGAGAGGGAGGGTGAGGTACGTGCCCATGGAGGTGGGCCACGCTGGGCAGAACATCTACCTCATGGCCACGGCCCTCGGCTACGGCACGGTGGCTGTGGGAGCATTCCACGACGAGGCCGTGGCCGAGGTCCTGGGCCTGCCTAGGGAGGAGAAGCCCCTGTACGTAATGCCCGTGGGGGTTCCCAGGAGGGCTGCCAGGCTGAGCTTCGAGGACCTCGAGCGCGTGATCAGCGCTGCCAGGCGCTAGCACCTCTTCACGAGCACGTAAGCCAGCACAGCGTCGAAGGGTGTTAGACGCCTGCCGGCGGGAACCGCCCCCAGGACGCTGCCGGTCAGGCTGGACGCCGTGAACACCAGGATGCCCCCGGGCTTCAGCACCCTGAGGGAGTCTTCAACCATGCTGGAGTAAACCTCCAGCTCCCCACCGCCGCAGAGGGCCGTGTCCACCGGCTTCTTGGGAGGGAGGGGCAGGTAGGGAGGGTTTGTGACCGCGAACTCCACGCTGCCGCTCCTGAGGCAGCTCGCGCCCACGCACAGGACAGGGTGGTACAGCTCGTAGACGCCGCAGCTCCGCGCGTTCACCACCGAGGCTGCGAGGCACTTGTAGTCCACGTCCGTGCCGATAACCTCTGCTGACAGCTTCTTCGCGAGCGAGAGAGCTATGGCTCCACAACCCGTGCCCACGTCGCACCCCACTCTGCCTCTCACGAGCCTTGTCGAGACCTCGATGGCCAACCCCGTCGATACGAAGACCGGCGCGAGGCAGCCCCGCGGCACTCGCAGGCGGCAGCCCCCGGCCTCGAAAACCCCGTGAACCCTGCTCACGAGAAAGCGCAGCAGCCTGAGCAGGGCCGAGGCAGCCTCCCTCCTCAAGCCGCGCGCTGGCTCCAAGCGCAGAGCACACCCGCAGTGCATCCCGAGGCGTGCTGGCGGAAAAGGGGTAAAAAGCGCGCGTCCAGCCGGACTACTGGCGGCGGGCGCTTGCCACCAGGCTCTGGATTATCGAGCTGTAGGACCTGCTGAGTATGCTCGAGATAGGGCCCTCGGAGACAACCCTGCCCATGAAGAGCAGCACCCCCGTGCTGGCCAGCCTCTTAGCCTGCTCGGCGTCGTGCGTGACCAGGATGATGGTCACCTCCCGTGAGAGCTCCTTGATCAGCTCCTCGATCTTGGCCGCGTTGACGGGGTCCAGGTTCGCCGTGGGCTCGTCCATGAGCAGGAGCTCGGGCATGGTTGCCAGAGCCCGGGCGATGCACAGGCGCTGCTGCTGCCCCCCGCTCAGGCTGGAGGCCGGGCTCTTCAGCCTATCCTTGACCTCGTCCCAGAGTGCTGCCTTCTCGAGAGCCCACCTGACGAGCTTATCGAGCTCCCTCCCCTTCGCCATGCCCCGCAGCCTGGGGCCTATCGCGACGTTGTCGTAGATGCTCAGGTGGGGGAAGGGGTTCGGGGTCTGGAACACCATGCCCACGCGGGACAGGGCTTCCTCGGCGGAGTGGTCCCGGTAGACGTCAACACCAAGCACCTCAACCAGCCCCTCCACCCTGGCCCCCTCCCTGAGGAGGACGAGCTTGTTTATCGCGCGGAGCAGTGTTGACTTGCCGCAGCCTGAGGGGCCGAGAACCGCGTAGACGGTCCCTCTCGGGACGGTGATCGACACGCTGTGGAGCGCCTGGCTCTGCCCGTACCAGACGCTGAGCTCCCGCGTCCTGACGGCCGGCTCCCTCACATTCTCACCCTGCCGGCGAGCCTCCTGGTGAGGGAGGCCAGCAGCATGGAGAGCAGGACGAGGAGCAGGACTGCTCCCCACGCCAGCCTCCTCCAGTTCTCGTAGGGCGTCCCGGCGAAGAAGAATATGAGGAGCGAGAGCGTGCTAGATGGCTTGTCGATGCCGTAGAAGACCTGGAAGGCCGCTCCAGCTGTGAAGAGCACCGGCGCGGTCTCGCCCAGCGCCCGCATGGAGCCCAGCAGGATAGCGGTGGCTACGCCCCTGGCGTTCATCGGGATTAGCAGGAGGAACACTGTCTTCCACTTCTGCAGCCCCAGCGAGAACGCGGCCTCGCGGTAGACAAGGGGGATTGCCGCAAGGCTCTCCCTGACCTGCGCGGCCACGTAGGGGAGCGCCACCACGCTGAGGCTCACAGCCGCTGCGAGCGCGGAGGGCGTGCGCATGGGCACCACGAGCAAGGTGAAAACCACGAGGCCCACAACTATCGAGGGCGACTCGGCTATCAGCTCCACAGCCCGCTCCGCAACCCTGGCTAGGAGGGATCCGCGCGCCTCGCTGAGCATGACCCCCGCGGGTATCCCGAGCGCCGCGCTGGCAATCGTGGCGATGGCAACTGTAACCAGGGTGCCCGCGAGCGAGGGGCCCACGCCGCCCACCTCGCCTCCCGGCGGGCCCGGGGGGTTAAGGAGGAAGCTAGCGCCCCGTAGCAGCACTGGCAGCCCCTCGACGAGCGCTGAGAGCAGTATGTGACTCGCCGCCCCCAGGATAGCGAGGGCCGAGGCAGCTGTCGTCAGGTGTACAGCGTAGTCCACTAATCTGCGCTTCACACTCCTCCCCCTCACGCCTCACCACCCCGGGCAACAGCAGCTCTAGCGATTCGCGCGCCAAGAGCCGTGGTTGCAGCGCTTGCTGCGAGCAGTAGCAGGGCGGCTGCTGAGAGGGCGCTCGTGAGGCCCGGGTACAGGAAGGCGTTGCCGTACTGCGACGCGATCAGGCTTGAGACGGTGTGCGCTGGCTCAAAGGGGCACAGCGGGAGGTTGAACGCGCTCCCTATGGTCAGCGCCACTATAGTAGTCTCCCCCACGGCCCTGCCGAAGCTGAGCAGCGCGGCTGCAGCAATGCTGCGCTTCACCATGCCCAGGAGCACGCGGGCTCTCTCGAAGCCCATAGCGCCTAGGCTGTGCAGCGCCTCAACGTAGGTGAAGGGCACGGCATCGTAGGCCGCGGAGACCACAGAGGATGCGTAGGGTGTCAGCATGAGCCCTACCACCAGCGCCGCTGTGAACACCGACTGCCCCGTGGGCGAGCCCCTAGCGCACAGGGAGCCCAGCCCAGCCTCGCGCACCAGCGGGGCCACGGCGCTCAGCCCCCACATACCGAAGACAACCGTGGGCAGCGCCGCCATCGCGAACATGGCTATGCCAATGGCCTCCCTGACCCGCCGTGGCGCGTACTCGTGGAGGTAGACCACTGCAGCCACTGAGAGAGCTATGGCTATGGCTGTGGCCTGGACCCCTACGGCCAGCGTGCCCACAAGGGGCAGGGCTACCCCGTAGAAGCCGTATCTCTCCTCGGAGGGGCTCCAGCGGGGGCTTAGCACAAAGCCTAAGCCCTCGCGGGCGAGAACTCCTGAAGACTCGATAGACAGCGCTAGCACTATCGCCGCTGCTATAGCGATTACGATGGCTGTAGCGGTCGCGACGCCTAAGTAGATGACATCTATACTTCTCCGCATCACTACATAGAAAGAGGGGGAGTTTTTATAGGTTATTTTTAGGGAGAAAAACTCTCGCCTTCAGGGAGGGGGGCATAGGCCAGCCCTCTCGAGGGCTGAGCGCAGCGCCTCCCTCAGGGGTTTTGGAAGCGGTGCGTAGCCCTCGGCGAGGTTCCTCTCCTCCTGCCCCTCCGTCAGCACGTACCTGAGGAACGTGCACATGGCTCGGGCTTTCTCGGGAGTGTACGCGGATGGTGCTTTGACGAGGAGGTAGCTGGGCGAGGTTATGGGGTAGGCTCCCGGCTTCTCGGAGTCCAGCAGCGTGATGAGTATGTTCAGCTTCGACAGGTCGTCGGCGGGGTCCACCGAGGGAAGGGCCTCCGCGGCCTTCATCACGGACTCCCTTGAAGGTACGACAAACTCGCCGGCTCTATTCCTCAAGGCTACCACGCCGAGCCCCTTTGTGTAGGCTAGCTCCACGTACCCCAAGGAGTAGGGGGTGCTCTTAACAGCCTGCGCGACACCGGGGTTACCTTGGGCGCCCACTCCGCGCCCCAGCGCGTCGAGAGGCCAGCTCACAGCCTTACCTGCGCCCACTTTGCTCTTCCACTCGCTGGAAACCTTCGAGAGGTACGTGGTGAACACCTCTGTCGTGCCGCTGGAGTCGCTCCTGTGGACGAACACGATCCGCTGGTGGGGCAGCCCGACGCCAGGGTTCAGCTCGGCGATCCTGGGGTCGTCCCAGTACTCAATCTTCCCGAGAAGGATCTCGGCAAGGACTTCGCCCGTCAGCCTCAGGTTGTAGCCGGGGGGTAGCTCGGGTATGTTGTACACGACCGCGACGCCCCCGAGGATCATCGGTATCTGGAGCACACCCCCGTAGAGGCTTCTCGCCCTCTCCCAGTCCGAGGTCTTCAAGGGAACATCGCTCCCAGCAAAGTCCACAACACCCTGCAGGAAGTCGCTCTGCCCCTTCCCGGTGCCTCCCCCACCGTACTCGACGCTAAGCCAGGGGTAGAGCTTCTTCACCTGCGAAGCCCAGGCCAGTATCTGCTCCATGGGGAAGGTTGCACCACTACCCAGCAGTACAACCGGGGTCTGCGGAGGCTGAGGAAGGGTTTC
>JAJHRT010000027.1 GCA_020833575.1 Thermofilum sp.
CTTCCTCGAGGCGGCCCGGTAGCCCAGCGCGCTGTACACGCGCAGAGCCGGCTCGTTGGCCTCGCTGACGTGCAGCAGGGCGCGCGCACCCGAGGCTACGGCGTCCCTTGTGACCGCGGAGGTGACGGTCTTGGCGTAACCCTTCCCCCTGTGCTCGGGCAGCGTGTAAACATCTCCAACGATCCATACCTCGGGGAGGCGGAGGTAGGCGCACGCCACGGAGACCAGCTCCTCCCCCTCGAAGACGCCGTAGTACCTACGCCTCGCGAGCAGCCCGCGGGCTTCCTCTGCTGACAGGCTCAGCCCCCGGGCCCGCGAGAGCCTGAGGAAGGACTCTACGTGCTGCTCATCGCGCGCGTTGAGCCTCACCGCCCTCTCAGCCCCGATTGGCCTGAAGGTGCTCTCGTCGGCGACCATGTCGAGGTACCACTCGACTCTCGCACTGCCTCTCCCCTTCAGAGAGGCTAGGAGCGGGCCCAGCAGGCCCTCGCTGTGCACCATGATGATGGACTCCAGCCCTGGGACGTAAGCTGCCGGATCCTTGAGCCTGCCCCACAAGTGCACGCCGGCCTCCCTGGGCCCCCGCCACACCAGCGCGTAGCCGGCCACCTCCCCCTCGTTAACCTCGAACCAGGCGTCCGTGCGGTCCAGCTCGTACACCAGGTCGTAGAGCAGGTACGCGTGCGTCAAGGGGTCTTGCGCGTAGAGCCTGGCGATGCTCCTCCAGAGACTGTAGTCGAGCTCGCTGAGACTCCTCACAGCGCACACCCAGGGCGCAAGGTGCGCGGGCCCTCAGGGCTTGGGCGTGCGCGGAGCATCGCTGGCGCCGCCCTCTGTTCTCTCGATGTACTCGAGCCAGCCCTCCAGGGCCTCCACGCTGACCTCCTCCCTCCGCCCGTTGCGCACCACTGTGACCCTCTGCAGGTGGATCCTGCCCCCCTCCTCCCTCCCCTCGATCGTTATCTCTGCGTAGCCGCCGAGAACCCCCTCCAGGTCTATGGACGAGAAGCTTATGACCAGCCTGCCCTCCCTCTCCTCAACCGAGTAGAGGCCGCTGCGGCTAAGGAAGGAGAGAAGCTTGGACTTGGTCACGCTCACGCACTATACTCCGAGCGAGAGACTAATAAACAACGCGCGTCATGCCTGGTGTGCTGCCGAGGATCAAAGCCGCGCGGGTGGAGCGGCTTCTCACCGAGTCCCTGAGGAGGTACGTGTTCGAGGAAGCTGGGGCTAGGGGCGGCGTCGTCGGCGTCAGTGGCGGGGTTGACAGCGCGGTGGCAGCAGTCCTCGCAGCCCGCGCGCTAGGACCCGAGAACACCTATTTGATGATCCTCCCCTCGGCCGCGACGCCCAAGGAGGACGTCGAGGACGCGCTCCTCGTGGCGGAGCACGCCGGGGTGCCTCGCTCGAACGTGGAGGTGCTGGACATAGAGCCCCTCCTGCAGGCCTTCGACAAGGCGCTGGGCGAGATGACCCTGGTTGAGAGGGGTAACGTCGCCGCGCGCGTCAGGATGATCGTGCTGCACCAGCGCGCGTACCGGAGGCGCTACCTGGTGGTCGGCAGCGGTGACAGGAGCGAGCTCCTCATAGGCTACTTCACGAAGTACGGGGACGGCGGCGTCGACGTGCTGCCGCTGGGCGGGCTGTACAAGACGTGGGTGCGCCAGCTGGCGCTCCACCTGGGGCTTCCCGAGAGGATTGCGCTGAAGCCAAGCAGCCCCCGCCTCTGGCCGGGCCAGACCGCGGAGGCTGAGCTCGGCATAAGCTACGAGGTCATCGACCCCGTGCTGTACGCCGTCTTCGACCTGGGGCTGGGCGCCGAGGAGGCCGCCAGGAGGGTCGGGGTGAGCGTAAGCGTCGTCGAGAGGATACTCCAGATGCACAAGCGGAGCGAGCACAAGCGGAGACCACCGCCCGTGTTAAGCCTGCCGCTGGGCGAGATCCTTGAGGGCTAGCCCGCCGTTGATCACCGCGTCTACGTCGCGGGAGAGCCTCCTCGCGAGCAGGGCGAGCACGGGCGTGAGGGCGAGCCTGAGGGCGAGCGAGGCCAGGAAGGGCGCGCGGGGCCCCAGAGCCGAGTAGAGCCAGCCGCCGAGGGCGGCGCCGGCAGACCAGGCGATGGCAGTGGGCAGGCCCAGCAGCGCGTAGACACGGCCTCTGCTCTCCAGCGGGAACACGTCGGCCCGGAGCGCCGAGTGGGCAAGGCCGTAGAGCGACCCGCCGATGGCCCCCGCAACGCCGGAGAGCAGCAGGAGGGGGAGCGTGGGCGCGGAGCGCGGCGGCGCCGCCACGAAGAGTAACAGCGAGGCTGTTCCCAGGTGGATGCCGAGCTGGAGCGGGAGGCCGCGGCCCCTCAGGTCGACGAGGTAGCCCGAGGGTATCGTGGAGAGCAGGCCGACCACGGCGGAGGTGCTTGAGAGCAGTGCAAGCCCTGTGGCGTCGAGGCCGAGGAAGTAGTAGACGTAGTAGTTCCCCAGGAGCGTGAGCCCGCCGAGGAAGTTCAGCGCGGCGTCGAGGGCGACTATGTCCCTTATGGGGCCCCTCAGCCTGCTGAGGACCTCCCTGTAGGCGCTGATTAGCGAGCCGCCAGAGCCCGGCTCCCTGAGGGTCTCCTCCAGCCACTTGTACCTCGCGACCGCCACCCCCAGGCCCACTGCCGCCGAGAGGGCGAGAGATACGCGGACCCCCTCCACCACGCCGAGGTTGTTCACGAGCGCAGCGCCACCCAGGGGTGCGACCGAGGAGAGCGAGCCCGAGAGGAGCTGCAGGGCGGCGTAGGTGCGCCCTCTGAGGTGCATTGCCACCGAGTCCGCCTGTATGCTTTCCAGAGCCGGCTGGTAGAAGAGCGCAGCGCTGTTCAGGATCGAGGCGGCCGCGTACGCCATCCAGCTGGGCGCCAGCGCCATCAGCGCGTAAGCCGCTGAGACGAGGGCCGTGCCGAGCCAGATGATCTTCTTCCTGCCCTTCTTATCGGTGAGGTAGCCCCCCACAACCCTGGAGGCGGCGTTCACCACGTTCTGCAGGGACTGGACCGCTGAGATCTGCTCCGGGCTTGCGCCGAGGCTGCTCAGGTAGAGCTGCAGGTAGGGCCCCGACATCGACTGCACCGGGGACCAGGCGAGCCAGCCGAGCGCCAGCACCTTTATGTTCCTCGGGAGCCTCCGCAGGCCCTCCACCACTCGCGAAAGCCTCACGTGAGCAACCCCCTCCAGGATGGATAAAAAAATCTTCAGTGCACTAAGGGTTATTTACAGGCGGGCGTCCCTTCTGCGTGTGGAGAAGCAGTGGGTCCTGCTCGCCGCGCTCCTGGTCTTGGCTGCCGCCGCGGTGGCTCTGCTCACGGTGCAGCCGGACCCTCTTCCCTGCGCGTTGGAGAGAGTGCGCGCAGCTAGGGGGTGGAGCTTCGAGGAGCTTGTGAACTTCACGGACGCTAGGGTGCTCGTCCGGGGGAATGTTAGCGCGTCAACAAGGGAGCTTCTAACCAGCGTGACCGTCCTCAAGGGCTTGAGCGCTGAAAACTACCTCGTGTACTCTAACGCCTCGCACTCGATGGTGAACTTCCAGGGGGTTTGGCTCGCGCGGGAGGGCGGCTGGAGGGTGGAGGACACATTCCTGTACAGGGTGCTCGCCCTGGCCTCGTCCTCTGAGAGGAGGGTTAGCCGCCAGCAGGGCGGGGTTGTCGAGGTGGTTTTTGAGGGAGAGTGCGGGGAGCTGTGCCAGAGGATCTTCGAGGATCTTAGGAGCCTGGCGGGGTCCACGGCCGCCAGCCCCGCGAGGTACTCTGGGCGTGTGCGGGTCGCGGGATGCGCGCCCGTAAGCATCACCATCGAGTTCCTTGGCGAGGGGGTCGCCGCGCGTGCAAGCTACACAGTGCTAGCGTTCGACGTGGAAGTCTCCGCCAGGCCAGCCGGCTGGTAGCCCCTGGTATTCCTGGTATTAAGGTTTATAATGACGGTGGCCTAGGCCTGGAGGGGAAGGTAGGTGAAGACGCTGCTGGAGCTGTTCAAGGTGAAGCAGACTCTGCTGCTGCTCCTGACGGGTGTGCTCTCGTACGTTGCGGCCAGCGGCTCCAGGGTGGACTGGCCGACGCTGGCGGTAGCCGCTCTCTCCTTCTTCCTCACGATCTCGGGCACCACGGGCTTCAACATGGTGCTCGACGCGGACATTGACGCGGCGATGTTCAGGACCAGGAACAGGCCGATACCCTCCGGCAGGATGGACAGGAGAACGGCCACCGTGGCTAGCGCTTCTGCGCTGCTGCTGGGGCTCCTCCTGGCGTCAACGATCAACCCGTACTTCCTGGCAGCAGCTCTCGCAGGCTTCCTCATAGACATCGTAGTGTACACGGTCCTGCTCAAAAGGAGGAGCCCTTGGAGCGTGGTCTTCGGGGGCTTCGCAGGGGGGATGCCCGCGCTGGGAGGCTGGGCCGCCGCTACAGGCTCCTTCGGCCCCGGCGGCCTCCTGCTCATGCTGCTCGTGGCGCTCTGGAGCTCGCTGCACATCTGGACCCTGGCCACCTACTACGCTGACGACTACAGGCGGGCTGGGGTACCCATGCTCCCTGCAGTGTACGGCGAGAAGGCGGGCGTCCAGGCCTCCCTGCTCGTGGCCGCCCTGGTGGCAGGTCTTACAGCCCTCCTCTGGGCCCAGGGGCTGCTATCCGTCATCGGCCTCGCAGTCTCGCTAGCCCCCCTAGCCGCCGCATCCGCGCTGCTCGCGAGGGGGCTTGCGGTCGGCGAGTACCGGTGGCACTCCTTCAGAGCGTTCAAGCTGGTCAACATGTACATGGCCGTGGTCTTCGTCTCAGCCGCGCTCCTCAGGTGACGGGAAACGAGCGTGGAGGAGCTCCTCGCCACGCGCTTCGTTGTGGCGCACAGAGGTGCGAGCGCCTACGAGCCCGAGAATACGCTCCGCGCCGTCAGGAGAGCGGTGGAGATGGGGGCGCACGCGGTCGAGGTCGACGCCAGGGTCACCAGGGATGGGCACGTGGTCGTGGTGCACGACGAGGACCTCGCGAGGGTGGCGGGGGTTCCCAGGAGGGTGGCCGAGATGAGCCTCGAGGAGGTCAGATCCGTTACTCTCGGCTCGGGGGAGCGTGTCCCCACGCTGAGGGAGGTTCTGGAGGAGGTCGGGGGTAGGGCTGTGCTCTTCCTCGAGCTCAAGGAAGCCTCCGCGGCTAAGCCGGCGCTGCTGGATGTGGTGTGGGCCGGTGCGCTGGAGGGCACGGTGTTCATCTCCTTCGTCGAGGAGGCGATCAGCGCGGTCAAGTCGGCGCAGCCGCAAGCCTACACGGGGCTTCTCTACGTGAAGCCTGTGGACGCCATCGTGAGGGCTAAGCAGCTGGGCTGCCGCTTCATCTTGCCGTTCCACAGGCTAGCCTCGCAGAAGGCTGTGGAGTTCGCGCACAGGATGAGGCTGCGCGTTGTCGCGTGGACTGTGAACGAGAAAGAGGCTATCAGGCAGTTGTTTGAGAGGGGTGTGGACGGCGTGGCCACGGACAGGCCGGACGTCGCGCTCGAGGTTCTCAGGGAGCTAGAGGGGTAGCAGCCCCTGGAGCAGGAAGCCCAGGATGTAGAGCACGCCGAAGTTCTGAGCCAGCTGGGCGGTCAGGGGGTCGGCGTTCTCCGGGATGCTCGACCTGAACCTCCTCACTAAGCCCACTGCCTGCGGCAGGGTGAGGAGCACCAGCAGCGAGTGGAGAGGTAGCGCGCGCAGCAGGATCAGCAGGGCTGTCGCCGCGTAGGCTCCGAGGATCTCTGCGGCGTAGAACGCGAGACCCCTCTCCCTGCCGAGGAGGACTGCCAGCGTGACTGCCCCCCGGCTCCTGTCGAACTCTATGTCCCGGAGGTTGTTGGCTGTGAGGACGGCGCTTACGAGCATGCCCAGGGGCACGCTGGCCGCGACGGGGTCCAGCGCCAGCACGCCCGTCATCACGTAGCACGTTCCAAGCCACATGAACACGCCCCAGCTCAGGAAGACGCCGAGCTCGCCCAGCGCGCGGTACTTGTACCCCGGCGGGCCCGAGTAGGTGAGCAGGAGCACGACGCCAACCAGGGCGAGGAGGACTACCACGAGCGTCCTCACAAGCGCGAGAGCCACAGCGATCGCCAGGCCGCCGGCCATGAGGGCGAGGCCGAAGTTCCTCACCTGCTGCGGTGTGGCGAAGCCCGTGAGGATCGGGTGCGGCCGGTAGAGCGTGGTGGGCGCGCCTGGCACGTCGACACCCCTCACAGTGTCGTAGTAGTCGTTCAGCACGTTGGCCGCAGCGTGCAGCAGTGTGACACCGACTAGGACGGCGACGTAGTACAGGGGGTTGAAGACGTGGAAGCGCGTGTAGGTGTAGGCGGCTGCCCCTGTTATCGATACGAAGGTCATGACGAAGGACCAGGGCCTCGTCGCTATCAGCCACATCTTCAGCCTGCTCATAGCGCTAAACCCCGCGCAGCAAGGGTTGGATAAACGTTTCTCCGCGCGCCCTTAGTATGTAACACTTTTTGGTAACATGGTAATACTTATTAAGCGGCTGTACTCCTCTTGGAGCGAGAGGCGGCATGCACATACCAGACGGATACCTCGACCCCGCCACCTGCGCTGCAACGTACCTGATCACTCTGGCCGTCGGCGTCATCGCCTTCAGAAGGGCGAGGCTCGCGGGTGACGAGGCGAAGCTCCTCGTACCCGTGCTGGCCGCAGCGATCTTCGTGGCGCAGATGCTGAACTGGCCGCTGCCGGGGGGCACCTCCCTGCACCTGGTGGGCGGGGCTCTGGCGGCGATACTGGTGGGGCCGTGGCTCGGCTACTTCGTGATGCTTCTAGTGCTCCTCGTGCAAGCCCTCGTGTTCCACGACGGCGGGATAACAACCCTGGGCGCAAACGTGCTCAACATGGGTATTGTGGCGGTGTTCACCGGGTACCTGGTCTACAGGGCCTTCCCAGAGCGCTGGAGGGTTGCGGGGGCCTTCCTCGCGGGCTGGCTCAGCATAACTCTTGCGGGCCTGGCGTGCGGGGTGGAGCTCGGCTTATCAAGCCTAGCGGGGCAGTTCCTCTACGGGTTCTCCGTCACGATACCGGTGATGGGTGGCTGGCACGCCCTCCTCGGGCTCATCGAGGGGGCTATCACCGCCGCCGTCTACGCCTACCTCAGGGCGAGGGCTCCCGCGCTCGTCGCAGGTGGGAAGGTATGAGCGTGAGGCAGCTGCTGGAAAGGCACCGGGGGGCTTTGCTGCTCACACTCGCGCTAGTGGTTGTGAGCCCCGTCTTCGGGGTGTACCTCGCTGGGCTCGTCGGGTACCACGAGCCCCTGGACCTCGCCGCGGAGGCGCTGGGGCTAAGGGAGACCACCGAGGAAGTCAACTGGACGCCCCTCCTGGACTACACTGTTCCAGGGCTCCCCGACTGGCTCGGCTACATCGTCTCCGGCTTCATCGGCGTCGGCGTCGTCCTGGCTCTGGGGCTCCTCCTGCTCAGGCTGCTCAAGCGGGAGTGAGTCTCCGTGCAGGGCTTTTTCTCACCTCTGGGCCAGGCCTTCCTGGAGAGGCTATCCTCCACCCTGGACGAGCTGAGCGAGGTGCGCAGCCCCCCCGCCCCCGCGTGGCTGACCCTGGTCCTGGGGCTGGTTGTCAACGCCGAGGCCGCGTTCGCCGGCAGCTTCCTCACACCGCTGCTGGCGGTTTTCTTCGGGGCTTTCCTATCCCTGCGGGCCGGTAAAACTCGGAGCTGGCTCGCCGTCACAAGCCTCGCGCTGGCTTTCTCCTCTGCGGTAGCTCTACCAGCCTTCGCCGCGGGGCAGCACGTTGAGAGAGGCCTCCTCTTCGTCGCGCGCGCCACGGGCGCGGCTGCCGCCTTCACAGGGGTGGTAGCGTGCCTCGGCTGGTACGGCCTCCTCGCCGCTCTCGAGCAGCTCAGCCTGCCTCGCTATGCCTTGCTGCAGCTGGCCCTAATCCTGAGGATGATACCCGCCTTCGCGAGGGATGCTGCGCGCATGCTCCTGGCTAGGGAGGCCCGGCTGCTCTCACGGAGGCGGCGCTACTCCTGGTCCGTGCTGGCCAGCGTGGTGGGGGACATGCTCCTCCTGGGCTACAGGCGCTCAAGGGCCCTCGCAATGGCCATCGAGGCCCGCAGCTTCGGAGCGAGGACCGCGAGGACGCATCCCCGCGCCGGGCACACGCGCGAGCACTTACTGAGCGCGATCACCCCGGCGGCTCTAGCGCTCGCGTCAACCCTGGTCTTCGTGAGCGGCGCTTAGCATAAAGCGCGCGCTGTGCGTGCTGAGAGGCGCCATGCTCGAGGGCCGGGACATCTGGGTCAGCTACCCCGGTGTTGGAGCAGTGCTGCGCGGCGTCACGCTCAGGCTGAGAAAAGGGGAGGTAGTGGCCTTGCTGGGGCCGAACGGCTCGGGCAAGACGACTCTCCTGCTGACCCTCGCCGGGCTCATCAGGCCCGAGAGGGGCGAGGTGCTGCTCGACGGAGCGCCTCTCTGGGGCCAGCTGCCGGAGGCCCGGAGAAGGATCGGGGTGCTCTTCCAGGATCCCGATGACCAGCTGTTCAACCCGACTGTGAGGGAGGAGCTGCTGTTTGCGCTCGAGCAGCTGGGGCTAAGCGAGGAGGAGAAGAGGCGGAGGATCGCTGAGGTGGCGGAGCTGCTGGGCATAGACCACCTGGTCGGCAGGCCCACGCACGCTCTGAGCGTGGGGGAGAAGAGGCGGGTCGCGCTGGCCTCGATACTTGTCTACGACCCGGAGTTCCTGCTGCTCGACGAGCCAACCGCAAACCTGGACCCGAGCTCCGCAGCTCAGCTTGTCAGGATTATCTGCAGTGCCCGCGCCGGGGGTAGGGGCGTGCTCATCGCCACCCAGGACAGCGACCTCGCACTCGCGCTCGCCGACCGGGTGGCGGTGCTCCAGGGCGGCAGGGTTGTGTGGGAGGGAGAACGCCTGGCGCCGGATCTCCTGGAGGAGCTCAAGCTGGCCCGGGGTAGGCTGTCCTGCGGGGAGCAGTAGCGCGCCCAGCGAGCTAGCGCAGCGGAAAGTACTTCTAAGCCTGGCGGGGTTCTCATGTTGTGTGCGACACGCTCGTCGCGCTCCCAAACAGCACCAGGGAGGGCGTGACCATATTCGCTAAGAACAGCGACAGGGAGCCTAACGAGGCGCAGGTTGTCGAGTTCATCCCCAGGACGCGGCACGACGAGGAGTACGTGCAGTGCACCTACGTCAAAGTCCCCCAGGTCAGGGAGACCTACGCGGTGGTGATCTCGAGGCCGTACTGGATGTGGGGTGCTGAAATGGGTGTTAACGAGCACGGTGTTGCTATCGGGAACGAGGCCGTGTTCACGAAGCTGCCCTACGCGAAGACGGGGCTCACAGGTATGGACATGCTGAGGCTTGCTCTCGAGCGCTCCCGCACAGCTAGGGAGGCTCTCGACCTGATCATCGCCCTCCTGGAGGAGTACGGCCAGGGTGGCAACTGCAGCGCTACGGGCAAGCTCTACTACCACAACAGCTTCATTATCGCTGACCCGAGGGAGGCGTGGGTGCTTGAGACAGCTGGGAGGTTCTGGGTGGCGGAGAGGGTGAGGGATGTGCGCAGCATCTCGAACGCTCTGAGCATAGAGAGAGGGTGGGATATGGCGAGCAAGGGGGTGGTCGAGCACGCTGTCGAGAGAGGGTGGTGCAAGGGCGAGGAGGACTTCAGCTTCGCCAGGTGCTACTCGGACCGCCTCTACACGAGCGTGGCCAAGGGGCGTGAGAGGCAGAGGTTCACCCAGACCCTGCTGAGGGAGAACGTGGGCCGGATAGACTTCGAGCTCGTTTCCCGCGTGATGA
>JAJHRT010000127.1 GCA_020833575.1 Thermofilum sp.
CCCAAGCCAGCCAGTAGACCCACCCGGCAACCCTCACCAGGAGCTCAACGAGATCCGCCAACCCCCAGCACCCAACCCCACGGAAACCGGGGAGAATGCTGAGAGAAAAACGGAGAGGGGCGGGAGGAAGGGGGCTAGGGCGGCCCCCGTGCTGGCGGCGCGCGGGGGCACAGCTGTGCTCCCGTACAGGACAACCCTCCTAGGGCGAGCTCACGGCATGATTAGACAGCTGGTGCTGGGGATGTTGTCTAACACTTGGGGGTACGGCGGGGTTCAGCGGGCCTCCCGGGGGAGGGGTGCGGGCGGGGGAGGTGCTAGCAACCCTAGGACGGCGGGGTCGTAGCTAGCACCACGAGGGCGGAGCTAGGTGGTGGAGCCCCGCCCAAAGGGTGCACGGCTGTACCCTCCTATCGGAGCCTCCTACGAGAGACGTGGGCCCCGGCCCTGAAGCCCCAGGGGATCATGTGGGTGTTTCGGCTAGAGTTTGTAGTACAGCTTGTTGTTGCTTGAGCTCGGCTTTTATCCTCTTGTACTCCTCGTCCTCCCTCAGGTAGCGGTATGCCGTGCTATAGGATACCCCGACCATCCTGCACGCCTCCTTCAACCCCACCCCTTTCCTCAACAGCTCCAGTATCTGCCTCCTAACGAGGGGCTCCCACCTGCCCCTAGCCCGGATCTTCATCACAGCGTAGCTTTTAACGTCAACCCCCATCCTGGCGAGCGTTCTGACGAGCACCCCAGCCTTCAACTTCACGAAGTCCATGTGCTTGTCGACCCTCCCGAGGAGGGCCCTCCACATGACGTGGTAGCCTCTAGCAACCTCAGCCCTACACCTGTAGAGCTCCTCCAGGGTCTCAGCGTTAGAGCACCTATCGCGAATCAGCTTCAGCAACTCCTCTAGGCTCTTCCGGAGCTCCTCACCCCTCCTGCCGCGAGCCCTGAGCTTCTCAACGCTGACACCGATCGGGACTACGAAGCCCGCTGGTGTTGCGAAGACGGGGTAGCCTAGCGGGTGGAAGATCTCGCCCCTAACCCCGCCCGCCACCATCACCAGCACAGCCTGCTTCGTAAGCCTCCTCCTAATCCTCCTGGCGTAGCTGACCTCGACGTTGAGCTCCCTTGCAACCTTCTCCACCACATCCCCTGTTATGAGTGGGCTGTGGGCGAAGAGCTTCCTGGCTACAGCCAGCTCCAGAGCCTTACCGCTAACCTCCTCGACTGAGAACTTGTACACCTTGCGATCCTCCGGGGTTAGCTCCCTCATGTAATCGACATCGTACCCGTAGGCCGAGTAGAGCGTCTTCACAGCCTCCAGCGACTCGTCATCGCCGACCAGGAGCAACACCCTCCTAGCCCTACCCCTCCTCTCCTCACCAACCTTCCTGAACGAGTACCAGGCCTGAAGCCTCTTCACAGCCACACCCAGAAGCCTGGCCGGCAGTGCAGAGACCCTAGTCTTCTCAAACACAACAAGGTACAACCCTAACCCCCACCCCAGAATAGGGTTTAGGCAAGAGAGGTTTAAAAAAGCTACTCTAGCTCAGTGTGCTATTTTGAAACCTAGTTAACCTATCTGAGCCTCTCTGTGAGGGGCACACCGCCTATGTCCTTCACGTATCCAAGCTCCTCCCTCAGCATGCTCACGATCTCTGGGATCCCCCTCCACTCCTCCGCCTCCTTTACCGTTAGGTCGCTTAACAGTAGGTGTAGCTTTGCCGTGTCGACGAGAGCTGGTATGAGTCTTTTCTCAGCGTACGCCTTGGATAGCATCTCGTAACCGCTGATAAGCCTTCTAATGCTCCTCTCAGCGTCGACCGGCGCTAGGAGGATCACCCTCCTTACGTTGCTGAGGCTGAGTAGCTTTGCGATCTTCTCTACAACATCCCTGCCCCTCACGTAGAGCTCCTTCTCCAGCGTGGGCACCACTATGGGCATCTGGGAGCCGTCGCTCAGGGTGAGGGATACATCTACCTTAACCCACCCCCTCCTAACCCCCCTGGGTATCACGACGTCCGGGGCGTAGGATTCAGCGTAGCCGAGGGCTACCAGTAGCTCGGCTATGTTGACTGCAACCCTCCTCAGCCTGTCCTTCCAGGTTTTCAGCAGGGTCCTCATGAGATTATACGATGGGACGTTCCTGGACAGGATCTCGTAGACCCTTGCAGCCCTGTCACCTACATCCCCGAGGGTTACCATACTCCTCCCACCATAATCCAGCTTCATTAACGCCCTCTTAGCTATTTTTAGCGCGGCACCAATGTTGTCAAGCCTGGATAGGTAGTCCCAGAGGTCATCGTCGAAGAGGCTCCTGACACTCTCCTTGTCGATCTTATCAGCATACCCCCTTAGCTCGGGCGTAGTGTCGACGTAGTACCTTATGTACCCGTGGACTGTGTCAACCAGAGCCTCCACACGCTCCTCTCTCGTTAAATTATCCCAGTACTCGTCCATCCTTATTATCTCGCTCCTCCTCCCATAGTAGCCTGGGGGGCCGCTGACCCCCTTCTCGCCAACCAGCTTCGACCACGTCGATGGAGGTAGGAGCTCTCTCAGAAAGTCGTCGTGGAGAGTGCTGAAGACTAGCATGAGCGGCCTCTCCTCGGTCATGTCAACGAGAGTGCTAATACCCTCCGCAAGCCTCCCCCTAATCCTAGTTACCGCCACCTCCTCTGTGAGATACTCATCGATATCATCCAGGATTAGGATGGATGGAGGTTTGAGCTCCTCCGCGATACCCTCAAGCCCCTTCTCCGCTATCTCGCCTAGATCCTTCTTCGGGATCACCCGCCTGTAGGATATGCCGAGGCTCTCAGCCTCACCCATTATCCTGTAGCACAGGTGGGTCTTGCCGGATCCCCTGCGCCCTGATATGATTATGTGGTATGGCCGGCGACCCTCACTTAGCTCCCTCAGCGCTGGCTGGACTATCTCGTCGTAAGCCCTCCTAACCGCCCCCCCAATGAACTGTTTCGCTATCTCGACTGGCGGCTCGGCCTCCCCCAGCCTGAGCTTCGTAAAGTGCCCTCTAAGGATATCGGCTAAGCTCATGA
>JAJHRT010000128.1 GCA_020833575.1 Thermofilum sp.
GTCAGCGAGGAGAGGGAGATCCTGGCGAGGGAGGTGAAGTGCATCGCCAAGGGAGACCCCTACTGCGAGTACCACGTCCGAGCCGAGAGGAAGTGAGGGCGTGCTCGCGGGCCCGGGCCCGCGAGGGAAGAACCGTTGACGCGCGCTACGTTGGCACCTTGTCCTCGGGCGGCGGTGTCCAGTTCTTCGTCAGCTGGGCGAGCCTCCTGAGGGTCCCCGCGGGCAGGTCCTTCCTGCTGGTCAGCTGGCTGAGGATTGAGAGGAGCTCGTCGTAGGTCCTCCTGTCCACTGGGAAGGGCACGCCGTCCTTGCCGCCGACCGCGTAGGCGAACTTGAAGGGGTCCACGGGGTGGGAGACGGGGTCCCTCCAGGAGGGCGGGGTCTCGTAGACGAGCTCTGCCACCAGGGCTAGGGCGCGGATCGTGGAGGGGCCCACCCCCCTGACGGAGAGGAGCTCCCTGTAGCTCCTCACCCCCAGCTCCCTGGCGGCTAGCAGGCCCTCCCTGTCCGCCCTCAGGCCCCCCAGGCTGCGCAGCCTCCTGACGGTCTCCCTGGCCCTCGCCGGGTCGTAGGGCGTGTAGGACACGAGGGGCCTGTAGCCCTCCGCGAGGGCGAGGGCCTGCCTCACCAGGCTCTCCAGCTTCTCGGGCCCCTCGGCCGCCAGGTCCACCGCGAGCCTCCGGAAGCCCTCCGCCACCCTGTCCACGGTGTTGAGCGCGTACTCCTCCCTCCTGCCGGCCACGCCCGAGTGGGGGTTGGAGACGAGGTCCCCCGCGGTCTCGGAGAACCAGTGGTAGCGCCTGGCGAGCCTCTCGGATGGCTTCATGCCCTGCTGCACCACGGCCCAGCGCCCCTCCGAGTCCACGAAGAAGGTGTGGTGGTAGAGCTGGTACCCGCTCTGCAGGGCGGCCGTGTCCACCTTCGCGACGAGGTAGGAGGTCTCGGCAAGCCTCCCCGCGTCGAGGCCGTAGGCCTCGGCTATGGCGCGCAGCTCCTCCGGGGTCCTCAGGCTCCTGGCGCCCTTGCCCCCCGCCGCCCTCACGCCGAGCTCCCTGCTGGAGAGAACCTCCCTGAGCACAGCCGTGGTGACCGTGGTGGAGCCCGAGCTGTCCCAGTCCATCCCGATCAGGTTGTTGAGGGCCTGGAAGTAGACGGGGTCCGCCAGCCTCTCGAGGAGGCCCCTCGTCCCCCACTCGTCGACTATGAGCTCGACGACGAGGGCTGCGAGCTTCTTCATCCTGGCGAGCAGCCATGGCGGCACAGACCCGCCGTGGAGGGGCAGGTCCGCGTAGCCTGTCCTCATCCTCGGGGTGGAGGCGGCGAGCCCGCAGATAAACCTGGCGCGCAAGCCCCGCGCACCAGCTGTAGCTCCCGCAGCCCGGCCGAGCGCCGCTGCTCCGGCGGGCCTGCCGCGGCCCATGCCCTGGCTACCTTGCGCGCGTCTCTGCGACGCGTGTAAGCCTTAAATCGGCGGGGCGGCGCGTTAGGCGCGTGAGGGAGCTCTGGGACTCGTTCGTGATGCTGTTCATCGTGCTAGACTCAGTGGGCAACATCCCCATCTTCTACTCGCTCACGAGCCACCTGAGCGAGTCCGAGAGGCGCAGGGTGTTCGCCAAGTCGGTGGCCGTGGCATCTGCGCTCCTGCTCGCCTTCGCGGTC
Organism: Thermofilum sp.; assembly: GCA_020833575.1. GTDB lineage: Archaea > Thermoproteota > Thermoprotei > Thermofilales > Thermofilaceae > Thermofilum. Next base: position 1,660 of record JAJHRT010000128.1, read on the forward strand.
TTCGGGTACGGCTTCTTCGAGTACTACGGCGTGACCTTCTCCGACTTCAAGATCGCCGGCGGGGTACTGCTCCTGCTGATCGCGCTGCAGGGCATATTGGGGAGGATCGAGGCGGAGCAGCTCCGCGGCGAGGACGTGGCCGTGGTCCCGATGGCGACACCCCTCCTGGCGGGCCCCGGCAGCATATACATCGTGATGTACCTGAGGCAGGTCTACGGCCTGGGCCCCGTGCTCCTCTCGATAGCCCTGAACACGCTCGCGGCCTACCTGATCCTCGCCGAGAGCGGGCTCATACTCGGGAAGGTCGGCAGGAACACGGTCCTCGTCCTCTCCCGCGTCGTCCTCCTGCTGCTCGCCGTCCTGGCGGTCTCGATGATCAGGAGCGGGCTCGCTGAGGCCCTCGCAGGGCTGAGGGTGGGGCTGGGTGGCTGAGCTGCTGGGCGAGGAGGAGTTGAGGATCCTCGCGAGCCTGGAGAAGGGGCTCACGGTGAAGTCGATCGCTAGGGCCGCGGGGCTCCCCTACAGCAGGGTGCTCAGGAGGCTCGAGGAGCTCTCCGGGAGGTTCGTCCTCAGGCTCCTCCCCAGGTTCGGGGAGCTTGGCCTCGTGCCCACCGCGACTCTGTCGAGGGTTGACGCCGGGCCGCCGCCCTTCACGACGCTGAGGATCAGGGCGGGCGGGGTGGAGGAGTACAGGGTGCACATCGGCCTGGTGCCGGCGCCGTACCTCGAGAGGTTCTCGCGGGATGCTGCCGGGGAGGTCGCGCTGAGGGGGCTCGAGCTAGCCTACTGGAGCCCCCTCTCCGCCAGCCAGCGGAGCGTGGACCTCGGCGATGAGAGGCTGCTGGCGCTCCCAGAGGAGCAGAAGCCCGCGGGCAGGGCTCCCGACAGGGTGGACCTCGCCCTCCTCAGCTACAAGATCGGGCACCCCTTCATGAAGCTGAGCGAGGCCTACCTGCGGGCCATGAGCTCGGGTGGGTGGCTGCCCGAGGTCTCCCGGCAGGCCCTGGCCTACCACTACCGGCGCCACGTGAAGCCCAGGCTCGTCGGCCTGCGCGCGTACCCCCTGGACCCCGACGAGCCCCTTCAGCTCGTGTACCTCGAGGGCTGGAGGGCGCCCGCGGCCGCGCGCGCCGCGTCGGTGCTGCTGCCGGGCTTCATCTTCGCGCTTATCGACAGGGGTAGGGCGCTCGTGCTGGCGCAGCTGGACAGCAGGCAGAGGATCGAGCTGTACCGCGTAGTGCGGGGGCTGAGGGTGGGGATGCCCCTCGGGGAGCTGCTGGCGGAGGATGTTGAGGCCTACCAGCTGCGCCTGTGGGAGGCGGAGGAGAGGAGGAGCTGGACTTACACCTGGACTGGTGTGAGGGTAAAGAAGCCCTTCTTCCCCTAGGCT
>JAJHRT010000028.1 GCA_020833575.1 Thermofilum sp.
GGTTAAGGCGTCATGCCCGCGAGCATACTTCCTAGGCCTAGGTCCCTAAATTCGTGTAGCACTTTCCTAGCACTGTTACAAGCTGAGTTAACGGGAATATAAGGGCCTCATGGAAACGGTTAAAAGCGTAATGGACCTTAGTACCTTGTGCCCACGGCGAAAACCCTAAGCGTGCTGGCAGTGATCGTAGGGCTCGCTATCACGGCTTTCATCGTCTACGCCTTCTACGAGGCGCTCAGGACCAAGCCCCAGAACCCATTCGAAGCCTTCGTAATCTCGAAGGCGTTCCTCGGAGCCTACCCCGTGGTTTACGCTGTGGGCGCGGCCATCTGGATCCTGGGAACAGTAGTCTTCCTCCTGGAGCTCGCAGGGTATACACCCTCGCTGCGCGGCTTGAGGAAGAGCGGGATGGGCGTCGCCAGCTGGTCCGTCATAGACCTAGCGCTCGCCGCCCTGAGCGCAGCAGTCTACGGAGCGCTCCTCGTCGCCACCGCGCCACTGGTCATCTTCCCGGGCTTCACCTGGCTTAGGCCTGCGAACTCCCTAGCACCCCTGTTCGGCATGTTTTTCGGGATCCCCGGCTGCGTCGGCGTCGCCATCGGAAACCTGATTGCCGACATTGTTGGAGGCTACTTCGGCGTTGGCTCGATAGGAGGCTTCATAGGGAACTTCCTCATCGCCTACCTGCCCTACAAGTTTGTGAGAGATCACTCCTTCTCGACATCCGCATCCATTGGCGAGTTCTACCTGTGGGGCGTGCTCGCACAGGCTTTCGTAAGCGCGCTCTACATCTGCTGGTGGCTCGACTTCATGCAGTGGGCAGTAGGTCTGCCTATGTTCGTCACCTGGGGTATAATCGCGCCCACGATACTCAGCAACAACATAACCGTTAACGCTGTGCTATCCCCTATTCTGGGCAGAATACTCTACCCGCTGGTGAAGGGGAGAGGGCTCTACTGGAAGGATAGAGTCCGGGTTGGCGCAGCCGCCTAGAGCTGCGGAAGCGAACGTGAATTTTTTAACTACCTTCCCTGGATGCTAGCCCGTGCTCTCGGGCATATACGTGGAAGGCCGCTCGCTTTTCCACAACCTGGACCCTCGCGCGAAGCTGCTCTGGGCCCTGTTGGTGCTCGCAGCATCTATAGCAGCGCAGTTCAACGGGTTGAAGAGCCTCCCGGTTTTCATCTCAACGCTGATCGCCCTCTCGCTCTCGGGGATCGGCGCAGGGCTTGCAGCACTGCTGGTGTTTAACGCCTCAGTCTTCCTACTGGTGACGACCCTTGTGTGGGCCGGCATGTATGCCTCTCAAGGTACGCCGCTCGTGACCATCGGCTTCCTTAGGATCACCGACGTGGGGCTGCTTGTGGCTTCGGGGAAGTTCTTCCTCATAGTGAACCCCATTCTGGCCTTTGTCGTGTTCTTCACGACGACCAAGCCGTACCACATCTCGTGGACTCTTGAGAAGGTGGGTGTACCCTCCAAGCTCGCTTTCTCGTTCGTGATCGCGCTTAGCCTGCTGCCCGGGGTTGTCAGAGCAGTAAGAGATGTCACCGACGTTCAGAAGCTGCGGGGGTTGAGCCTCGACAAGGGCAGCCTTCTCGAGAGGCTGAGGAAGCATGTGCCGGTGATAGTCCCCGTGATCTCGAGATTGCTCAGCGACGTGTGGGACTTAAGCATGGTGCTTGCATCGCGGTGCTTCGGAGTCTCCAGGAAGCGCTCCTACGTGGAGGAGCCGCGCTGGACGCGAAGAGACACGGTCTTCGTGCTGATATCTGCAGCATTCTACCTCGGGGTGGTTGCATGGGCAATGCGGCCGTAACTGTTCGAAACCTCTGGGCTAAGTACGTGGGCTCCGGGGACTGGGTGCTAAGAGGCGTGAACCTGGAGGTGCGCGAGGGGGAAATGCTGGTTCTCATGGGGCCCTCAGGCTGCGGGAAGAGCACACTCCTCAAGGTGCTCGCAGGCCTCCTCCCCTGGGTTATACCCGGGACTGTTGAGGGCGAGGTGCTGGTAGCCGGGGTAGATGTACTGAGGTACGGGTACAAGGGGCTGGCAGGCAAGGTCGGCGTTGTCTACCAGAACCCCGAGGTTCAGGTAGTGACAAGGTCCGTTTTTGAGGAGCTCGCCATGGCTCCCGAGAACCTGGGGCTCCCCAAGGAGGAGGTGCGCGCCAGGGTCGAGTCGGTCGCTAAGGCGCTGGGCCTGGAGGACTATCTTTTCAAGGACCCCCAGAGCCTCTCTGGCGGCGAGAAGCAGCTCGTAGCCATAGCGAGTGTCCTCACGATGAGGCCTAGGGTGCTCCTCCTCGACGAGCCCACATCGATGCTGGACCACTTGGGCACTAGGCTTGTCCTCGACCTGATCACCCAGCTCAAAAGGGAGTACGGTCTGACGATAGTCGCCGCTGAGCACAGAGTGGAGTGGGCAGTCGAGGTGGCAGACAGGGTCGCCGTTATGAGCGACGGCGCTGTAGTGCTCGAAGGTTCTCCCAGCGAGGTCTTCAGCAAGGTGGAGGAGGTTCAGAAGTACGGTGTGAGACCTCCCGGAGTCAGCGAGGTTGCTTACAACCTCGTGAGGATGGGCTTCCCCATCAGGATTCCCGTGAGGCTCTCCGAGATGGAGGAAGTGCTGGGAGGTGGCTGACGATGATAGTCTTCGAGAAAGTTAGCTACCAGTACCCGCGAGGTCCCTTGGCTATCAGGGATGTTACACTGGAGATCAAGAAGGGGGAGTTCGTGGGGGTGATCGGGCACAGCGGTGCCGGCAAGACCACGATGGCGAAGCTCGCGGTGGGCCTCCTCAAGCCGACGAAGGGCCGCGTCCTCGTGGAAGGCATGGACACAGCGAAGACCCCGGTCTCGGAGCTCGCGAGAAAGGTGGGGTACGTCTACCAGAACCCCGACATGATGCTGTTCGCCTCCTCCATCCTCGAGGAGGTCTCCTTCGCTCTCAGGAACCTGGGCTACCCGGAGAGCGAGATCGAGGAGAGAGTGCTGAGGGCCCTGCGCGCAGTCGACCTCAACAAGCCCCTGTCAGCCTCCCCCCACGCGCTGAGCTTCGGCGAGAAGCACAGGCTGGCTATAGCGTGCGTCCTGGCGGTCGAGCCTGACTACATCATACTTGATGAGCCGACCACGGGACTGGACTACTATAGGTGCCTCCTGCTCTTCGAGGTCCTGCGGAAGCTGCACCAGGCAGGGCGCACGGTGATCGTAATAACTCACGACCTCGACCTCCTCGCGCGCTTCTCGACCAGGGTGATAGTCCTGGAGCGCGGCGCAGTGATCAGGGACGGAAAGCCGCGTGAGGTGCTCGGCGACGTCGAGTTTCTGAGCGAGCACGGCTTCGTGCCCACTCACCTGCTGCAGCTGGCGAGGAGAACGGGCTCTGAGGATCTGACCCCCGAGGGCGTAGCCCGCGCAGTAGCAGCTCGTCTCATCGGGCGGCAGGCATCTGCTTGAGCAGGATCTTTCTCAAGTAGACCCAGGCTGCCAGCGCTAGCAGCCAGAGGGAGACCGTTGCAAAGGCGGCCGAGGTCATGGCGTCGTAAAGAGTCATGGACGATGAAAATGCGAGCAGCAGGGAGGTGTAGAAGAGGGGGCCGAGGGTCCAGCCAAGGTTGTTGAGCACGTTGTAGACAGCGAACACCGTGCCCCTGTACTCCGGGGCTACAACCTCGCTCAGCACGGTGTTTATGTTGGGGTACGCGAAGGTTGTGAACATCATGCCCGCCAGGGCTAGCAGCGCCGGAGGCAGCAGGGACTGGAGGCTTGCATCTCCGCGCGGGTAGGGGTAGAGGATCATGAGGGACATTGCCGCGTAGCCCACCGCCACTCCCAGCACGGAGACCTTGGTTCTCCCGGCCAGCCCCTCCCTCCCGGCGATTCTGTCGCTGAGCAGGCCGCCCACTATGTGCCCTACGGCTATTGAGAGCGTGGCGAGGGCTATCATCAGCGAAGCAGTAGCTGTCGGCAGCCCCCACTTCGTCGATATGTAGTCTATCGAGAACACACTCAGCATCCCCCAGGGGATGGTCCAAGGAGTGATCATCAGCAGCACGGTGGCAACGGCGGGGTTGGAGAGACTGGGCAGTGCCTTGCGCAGGCTGTACTCGGCGGAGGTAGCTGGAGCTCTGGCTCCGCTCTCCTTCGAGAGGGTTACGAGGAGAATGCCCAGGATCACTGCGGCGAGCCCCACGGCGGCGTAGGCGCTCCTCCAGTTGAGGAGGGCCCCAGCGGTCACGATGCCCAGGATCATCGCCAGGACGCTCGAGGAGTAGTAGACCGCGTAGCCAAGCCCCCTCCTCTCGCTCGGGAAGATGTCCGAGATGAAGGCGTACATGGCAGGCCCCATTCCCACGTAGCCAGCCCCGTAGAGCGCGAAGAACGAGAGCAGCTGCCAGTAATCGCCGGCCGTCGAGACGAGCAGCAGGCCTAACCCCATGATCACGCTGAGCACGAGGATCACCGGCCTACGGCCCCACTTGTCCGCCAGCACCCCTGTGAGCAGCGTCGTTGCGAGGCCGACTCCCTGCAGAACGGTTGCTATGAGGCCCGCGTAGAACCTCCACTCCGCCTCCGTGACCCCTATGATGAGCCCCTCCGATCTCAGCGTCTTCAGTATCGGGTTGAGCATGTAGTAGCCCATCATGTAGAAGATCACGAAGAGGGCAAGGGCAGCGGCGAGGGGCAGGAGCCTCCCGCTCATGCCAGCCACCTCTCGAAGAAGCCGGCGACTCTCCTCTCGTACTCCTCGGGCACCTCGAGCACGGCTCTCACGTGGCCCACGGGCACTACCCAGAGCTCGGCCCCAGGGTTCGCTTTGGACAGAATGCTGTAGAACCTCTTGACCTCCTCGAGCGGCACAAGGGCGTCCTTCTCCGCCGCCACCACGAGGAAGGGCTGCTTGATCCTCTCAGCGTACTTGTACATGACGAGGTCCTCCAGCCTGACCCCGGCCCGCCGAGCCGCAAGCCGCACCACCAGGGGGTAGACTGCGAGCAGTAAGTGGCGCAGCGGGGCCCGCGCCTGCCTTACCCAGTTCCTCCCCGAGCTCACCACGTCGATGTAGGGGCTGTCGGCCACAGCTGCCTTGACCCTGCTGTCCAGCGCGGCCACCATTATCGTGATAGCCCCACCCATCGAGAAGCCTATGAGGCCCAGCTTAGCCCCAGCACCGCGCTTCTCCAGCCAGTCGAGGATCCTTCTCACGTCCCCGGCCTCCAAGTAGCCCAGCGTGGTGAACTTCCCCTCGCTCTCCCCGTGAGCCCTCATGTCGAAGAGAGCCACGTTGAAGCCCCTGCGAGCAAGCATCTCCGCGGCCCTCCTGACGTAGTCACCCCACCTTGACGAGGTGTAACCATGGATGACGACCACCGTCTTGTCAGTTCCTCTTGGGATAAACCACCCCCTCAGCTTGTACCCATCGTGGGTCTCCACGACAACCTCCTCGTACTCGTACCCGAGATCTCTCGGAGTCCACTCGTCCCTGCGCCTCGGCGGCCTCAGTAGCTTCCCAGAGACTACGTAGGCGAGTGCAAGAAGAGCGGCGGCAGCGGCGAGGATTACGAGCAGGAGTACAAGTAGCGCGCTCATAGCAGGTACTTCTGCACAGCGCTTCATATAAACCTTGTGGATCAAGCCAATCAATGAAAACCGCTGCTAAGTCTTCCCAAGCGATGAGGCGCTTGAGAAAGATTAATCTGGAGCCCCGGGGGGTCTTTCCGCGCCATGGTTGACTACAAGCTGGGAGAAGCGCAGGTAGAGTTCCTGAAGGAGCTGACTGAGATCCCCGCTCCCTCGGGCTTCGAGGACCCTGTTCTCGCGCTGATCAAGGAGCGCTACAGCAAGTACGCCCACGAGGTGCGGCGCGACAACCTCGGCTCCCTCGTGCTGGTGAAGCGCGGCAAGTCGGAGAGGCCCAAGGTCCTGGTGGCAGGGCACGTGGACGAAGTGGGCTTCATCGTGACTGGCATCACCAACGAGGGCTTCATCAACTTCACACCGCTGGGCGGCTGGTTCGAGCAGGTGCTTCTCGCGCAGAGGGTGGTGATAAGGACGAAGAACGGCCCCGTCATAGGCGTCATCGCGAGCAAGCCACCGCATCTCCTGACACCCGAGGAGAGGCAGAAGGTCGTGCAGATCAGCCAGATGTACATAGACGTGGGTGCTACCAGCAAGGAGGAGGTGGAGAAGCTCGGCGTCAGGATAGGAGACCCCGTGGCCCCCTGGTCCCCCTTCACCCGGACGGCTTTCAGCGACAGGGTGATGGCGAAGGCGCTTGACGACAGGATCGGGGCGTTCATCGCCTTTGAGGTGCTCAGGTACCTTAGCGAGAGCGGGGCCGAGCACCCGAACACGTACTACGCAGCCGCCACGGTGCAGGAGGAGGTGGGGCTCAGGGGCGCCGAGACCGTGGGCTGGGTTGTCGACCACGATGTCGCCATAGTCGCTGAGGTGGACATAGCCGGAGATGTGCCCGGCATAAAGCCCCACGAGGCGCAGGCTAAGCTCGGTAAGGGGCCCACGGTGGTTGTCTACGACCGTTCCATGATACCCAACCAGAGGCTGAAGGAGTTCGTCATACAGGTGGCTGAGGAGGCCAAGATCCCCTACCAGCTCTCCGCAGTCAGCGGCGGGACAGACGCGGGAAGGCTGCATCTCTACAGGGGCGGCAGGCCCAGCATTGTGATCGGCGTCCCCACGAGGCACATCCACAGCCACGTAAGCGTGATCAGCCTCTCAGACCTCGAGAACGCAGTCAAGCTCGTGGCCGAGCTCGTGCTGCGCCTAGACGAGGAGACGGTTCGAAGGTTCACGGAGTGAGGAGTTCTTAAGGCAACTTAAAAATATTTATCTTGTTGCGTAATAAATGTATGAGGGCGTCCAATGCTACCTGACGATCTGAGAGCTACCTTGGAGAGAAAGGGCGTAAAGCCTGTGCAGGCTTTCGTAGCTTCGCTCATGGCGGCTTTCCGCGAAGTGGGAGTTCTGAACTTCGGGGTAGTCTACATAGCCACTGAGAATGTGGGCAGGAGGCTCGCCAGCATATACGGGAGGGAGAGTAGCCCGGGGAAGTCTCTGGCGAGGATCGCGGAGATGCTCGAGCTCGGGGAGTACAGGCTGGAGGAGGGAGGGGGTGAGATCGTTTTCGCGATGAAGTCCGAGTCGTGTAGGCTGTGCCCCAGGCGCGTGGGCGGCCTAGAGCTACCTGGGAAGCTGTGCCCCCTGCCGGGCCTGCTGAGCGGCTTCGCTGGAGTGCGGGCGGAGCAGGACGTGAAGAGGGAGGGCGAGTACTGCGTTATCCGCCTGAAGCCTGAGAGCCCGGCTTAGCTGCCCGATGGCAATATATCCGGGTCTCACGCTCGAGAGACCGATGAGGGAGGCAGCGGTAGCACTCCTGGTGGCAGTTCTCCTGCTGTCGCAAGCTGCTCTCTCGCAGCCGGCGCTTCCAGGCGTGCCTGCCCTCTCCCAGCGGGCGGTAACTCCGGATATAGGGCTGGGCAAGCCCGCGGTGGTGAAGCCTGGAGGTAGCTTTCAGTTCACGCTGCCGGGCTTCAGCGTGTCGCAGGGCTACATCTACACGGTCGTGCTGGAGGGCGGGAAGCTAAAGCTCCTCAACTACACGGTCCCCGTATCCGTGTCCGGCCAGCAGGTAACAGTGGCTGTGCCCAGTGAGGTTAGACCCGCGCTCTACGACCTGGTGCTCGTAGGCCAGGGCAGGGTGGAGGTGCCGAGGAGCGTCTGGGTGATCGACCCCAGCGCCTCCAAGCTGAGGATCGTCCACGTCTCGGACCAGCACTACGGCGCGGGGCAGCCCGACGTCATTACAGGCGACAGGAACAGGTTCTCAGGCTACATCGTGGCGTCGCTGCTGTCCCCAGACCTCATAGTAGACACGGGCGACCTGGCTGACACCGCGAGCGAGCAGCAGTACAGGTGGGCCTACGCGTACGAGCGAGCGTTCCTGTACAGCTTCCCGGTGTTCTCCATACCCGGGAACCACGACACGCCGCCCGACGCCTACACTGGCTACTACGGCTCCCCATGGTGGTACAGGCTCATCGGCGACCGGGTTCTCGTCATCGGCCTGTACTCGTACGAGCAGGGCTACGTGCCGCTCGAACAGCTGAAGTGGGCTGAGGAGGTTCTCAGGAAGCACGCCTCCGTCCCGGTTAAGATCATCCTGGTGCACCACCCGGTCTTCTACTACCAGGGCGAGCTGAAGACCACGTACGACGACGAGAAGGTAATCTACCCGTACGACCCGCAGAAGTCCCCCGGCTCACCCATCTACTCCACCTGGAGCGGCAACATGGAGGCTACGCGCTACTTCCTCAGGCTGGTGGAGGAGTACGGGGTGAACTTCGTCTTCTCGGGCCACGTCCACCGCGACCTCTACGTCAAGTACACGAGCACCAGGACAGGGCGCACCACGTACTTCGTGACCACTACGACCCTTGGGATGGGCTCCGCGATATACGACGGCCTCGGCTTCTACGCGATAGACCTGGGCACCGGGGCGATAGACTTCCCCGTGAAGCCCAAGTCCTTCATAGGCTTCGCCAACGAGAGCAGGAAGCTGGCCCAGAACTCAATCCCGGTGGGCACCTACCCGCCCACCAACAGCCTGGGCGTCGCTAACCAGGTCTTCGTGCCCGCCGCGCTGTACCAGTCGGAGCACGCCTACGTCATAACCCTGGAGAACAAGCTCGACTACCTTCAGCTCGAGAACTCCGTGGTCTGGTGCCTGCCATGGACAGGCAACCTCACAGTCAAGGTGGAGCAGAGCGGCGGCGCGGAGCTCACAGTCCTGGACCAGCTGCGCGTGGGCGACAAGCTCTTCCTAGGCGTCCGCATAAGGCTACCGCCGCAGGGCAAGCTCACGGTGGTCCTCGCCAACGCCCCCGACCTCGAAGCCCCCAGGGTGACAGTCGGGATGGTGAGCCCCGAGAAGCCCGCGCCGGGCTCAACCTTCACCGCCCTCGTAGAGGTGGAGGACAGGGGGTGGGGCCTCGCGAGCTTCTCCGCGAGCATGCTTGCAGGGGGCGCTGAGACCCCCGTCGAGGCCCAGCTCTACCTGCCGGGCACGCTCGCAGACCCTGTTGGCAAGTACGTCTACAGGCTGACAGCGAAGGTCCCCAGCGGCACCTCTGAGGTTAAGCTCGTCTTCACGGCAGTGGACTTCGCCGGGCGCGTGACCCGGCAGGAGTACGAGCTCCCCCTAGCGCTCCCTGAGGGGAAGCCTTCGGCCGAGCAGAAGCCGAGCACCGCGCAGGAAACCCCCCAGCCGCAGCCCAGCCTGCCCCAGCCGCCCGCTCAGCCCCCGGAGACGAAGCCCGCTCCGGCTGCTCCACCTGTCGAGCAAGCACCACCCAGTGTGATCACGCTGATCATCTTCGCGCTCCTGGTGGTTGCCGTGGCGCTACTGCTCGTAGCAGCCTTGCGCCGGGGAGGCAGAGGCCCCAGTGCTGCCGATCGTGCACGTTAGCTATTTAATCCCAAAGGGGTTTTTTCTACCGATGAAGACAGCGAAACTCCTTATCACACTCGCTGCGGCCGCCCTTCTTATCACAGCGCTCAGCGCTCAGGCACAACCTGTCGTCGTGGCTGTGGACCTAGGGCACGGCGAGAGCAGCAAGTACCTCAACTACATCATGGGCAACATCACGTTCGTCACGTGGAGGATCATTAAGGGCCCGATAAACGCCTCCGTGCTGAAGGGCGTGGACATCCTGCTCCTCGGGCAGCCCACTGTCGCCTTCAGCCCCGACGAGATCAAGGCGATAAAGG
>JAJHRT010000038.1 GCA_020833575.1 Thermofilum sp.
TTGAGGGTGCTGGAGAAGATGGTATCCGCTCAAGAGCTCAACAACCTGATGAAGAAGTACACTGAGGAGATGAGCAGCCTGATAAGCAGGGGTGACTACGACGGCGCAATCAGCCTGGCTATGCGGACGCTCGAGGAACTCCTCTCAGTGGCTCGCAGCGATGTAGTAGGAGTGCTTGGGGACGCCACTGTTAGGATGATTGCCGATGAACTGCTGACGAACTACGAGAAGACTCTGTCGTACGCGAGAGGCGTGTACGAGGGGTTGAAGTACATGGCGCCTATATACCAGCCCGGCGAGAAGTTGCAGCTTCTGCAGGTGCTCTCCTCCGCTGTATCCGAGCTGTTTAGCTTCATAATAGGAGCCCTCCTGGTGATAGCCTCGCTCGCCGGCCCCTCAACGAGGACGGAGCAGCTCGGCGTGGTGTAGCCGCACTTAGGCTACCTTAGGGCTCCGGAGCCTGCTACCTGCTGGTCCGGGCTCTCGGGCGGGCGTATTTCGAGTATCTCCACCTCGCTATTCGCGCTTAAGCCGTGCTTCTCCCTGATCTCTTTCGGGATTGTGAACTGCCTCGAGTCGGTGTACTTGGTTCTAAGCAGCTTCACGTGAAGCGTGTACTCGCTGCCCTGGATTCTGATCCTTACAACAGCGTACCTTAGGTTCTGTATCCCGAGCTTTCTAACGAGACGCGCTGGCACAAGCACCTGGTTGTTCGAGTAGATCCTGACCTTGTACGGTAGTGCGTCTATAGGTAGGCCTCTGGAGCCCCTCCGCGGCTTCTCGCCAGTAGCCATCATGCTCCAAGATCTTCCTGATGCTAGCAAATGGTAAAAAAGCTCTTCATAGCTCTTTGGGGAGAAGAGGCGTGGGGGCATCTTGGGACAGGGATCTCAGAGGTTTTCTCCTAAGGATGATGCGCGAACATGGGATTAGGCCTTCGCGGGCACTGGGCCAGCACTTTCTGGCGAGTAGCAGCGTCGCCAGCAGGGTGGCTGGGCTCGTCGAGCCCAGCTCGATCGTCTACGAGGTCGGATGCGGCCTAGGAAGCCTGACGCTCTTCCTGTCGAAAACCTCGCAGTACGTTGCTTGTTGCGAGATTGACGAGAGATTAGCGCGAGTGCTTTTGCAGACCATAAGGGCGGAGGCTATACCTAATGTTGATATAGTAGTTGCCGATGCTCTCAGCTTGGAGCTCAGCGGAATACCCCATTTCGTGGTTTCCAATACTCCGTTTGTCATCTCGTCGAGGCTTGTGGCTAGGCTGTGCAGCGACAGGGGTCTGCTTAAAGCAGTCCTTGGTGTTCAGCGAGAAGTCGGGCATAGACTGGTGGCCAGGCCTGGGAGCGATAACTACGGGAGGCTAACCGTCCTAGCCCAGCTATGCTTCGAGGTCAAGACGCTCTTTGAGGTGCCGCCGGAGGCCTATATCCCCAGGCCAGAGGTTTCTACGATTTTTGTAGAGCTGAAGCCTAGGAATCTAGTTAAGGCCGAGGATTTAGCAAATCTGGAGGAGGTCACGAGGGCTCTGTTCTCACTGAGGAGGAAGAAGCTGTCTAAAGCCCTCCAGATGGGACTGGGAGTCAGAGGTGCTGAGCTTGAAGCCCTGCTTAAAAGCGGTGGTCTCAGCCCTGAGCAGCGAGTCTACGAGGTTCCACCTGAGGGTTTTTTGAGATTAGCTAGCCTCTACAGCGCTTACAAAGCGCGCTAGGATGATGCATGTAGCCCTACTCAGTCTTCGAGGAGGTTTTCTCCTTCGACCCCTTTATCGCCTTAAGCTCCTCGGGAAGCAGCGCCCTACCCATCTCTGTCCGCGGTGTGTAAGCTCCACCTGCGAATGTGTAACCGCACTTCCTGCACGTCCATATCCCTACGCTCACCCTGCGGAGGGACCCTAGGGTATCGCACCTCGGGCACCTGTGCTTCGCTCGCATCTTTCTCTCTATCAGGGCAACCTTCTTCCTCAGGGTCGAACCATACCTGGCGCCGAACCTCCCCGCTGGACCCACGATCTTTGTGTGCTTCCCCATAGCGGAACCCCCTCGATTAAGAGCGTAGCATATATCAGTTTTGCCCACGTGCGCCTAGACTATCTGGGAGAGAACCTGGAACAGGTGCTTCGAGGCTTTCTCAGCGAGCTCCTGTGCCTCCAGTATTTCCTTCACAGAGAACGAGCCAGCGCCCATCTTCTGTATAGCACATATCTCTCCCCGCTCTGTGAAGGAAAAGGTGATCCTGGCATCTGCAAGCAGCTCTTCCTCGAGCGAAGGGTCCACGAGCAAGTACTCGCCGACCTTGGCTATCGTGACGAACACGACCTTGTTCAGCACGGGGACGTTTTCCTTCTCCTCTAGAACGACCACCTTATTGTCCTCCACCACCGCCTTGGGGATTTTCCCAGAGAGCAGGGCGGCCATAGCCGCCAGGCCGGCGGCGTCCACCAGGTTGCCGTCGTAGTCGAGGGGGTAGATGTCTATAAAGAGCCCCCACACCTTGGAGCCCGGCATAATTGAGAGCTTTCCAAAGTCAATGGCAGGTGCGCTGCGTATGCCCCTGTCCACTATCCTCGCAAGCTCTATGTCCTCTTCTCCCGGCGGCCCTGGCTCGAAAAGAGGGGAAGCCAGAGGTGTCAGTTCGGCATTCACGATCAGCACACCCTGGTCTGGAGCATCTGGGAAGGGCGCGCTCAGCACGGTTTTGAGCCCCGCGACGACCTTTGTACTCCCCAGCTGCGCCAGTGCTGATCCCTCCGCCTTACTCACGATGTTGTACTGCAGCTTTATGCTCCTGTAGTCATGTAGGCCGCGCCCGTCGAGCCTCTCCCCCCGCTTGAGAGAGGCCAGGAGCAAGTCCTTTCTAAGCGTGGGAATAACCTTGACCGAGAAACGCGACTCAGCCAACGACCTCACCCTCCTCTACTTTGGCATAAGTCTCTTTCAAAGCTCTCACCTGCACGCTGTGTATGTACCTTATGTGCTTGGACGCCATCTCCAGCGCGCGCTTAATCTCCTCGGGTTTGAATACACCGTCTGCCTGGAGCAAAGTGACCTCTCCTAGCTGGGGCATCATGGCGATGGGCATGTCACCGTCGCCGTACTGGTCCTCCAAGCCATTAATGTCCACGACAAGAACCTCTCCTATCTTCCCAATAGCGACTGCGGCTACCAGGTCCCTCATAGCTACGCCTGCATCGGCGAGAGCTGTGGCAGCGGCAATTATGCTCGCCGTCCTCGTCCCCCCGTCAGCTTCTATCACGTGAATGTAGACATCTATGGCCGTCCTGGGGTATTCCTCCAGGAAGATGGCAGGAGCCAGCGCCTCCCGAACGACCTTCGATATCTCTATCTCCCTCCTGGTAGGTTGAGGGCTCTTCCTCTCAGCTACGGAGAAGGGCAGCATGGAGTACCTGCACCTGAGCAGAGCCCTGTCGGGCAGCGCTTCATGGCGCGGAACAACCTCTCTTGGCCCGTATACTGCTGCAATAACCTTGTTGTTGCCCAGCTCTACGTATGCTGATCCATCCGCGTTCTTCAGCTTGCCAACCTCGATCTTGAGAGGGCGCATCTCGTCCGGCAGCCGCCCGTCGACCCTGCGGCCTTGCTCATCGAGCAGCTTTACTGCTTGAGCTTTACGGCTCATCGAAGCATCCCCTCAATGTATTCCTTTATCCTGCTAGTCAGCCCCTCGGTGTGCGCCTCAGCCTCGATCTTTTTTATCGCTAGCGCGGCTATTTCCTCACGTCTTCTGTCGCTGCCTACCACAAGTACTCTACCGTTCTGCCCGACAACCACCTCTACATCCAGCATGCTCTCAATGAGCTTGATCATCGATCCCTTTCGGCCTATCACTCGGGGAACCTTCTTCGGTGAAATCTCTACGAGTAGTCCTCTCTGTATCTTCCCCAGCTTCGACTCCTTTATCGTGAGCACAGGGTCCTTGGTCTTGTCGAAGGAGATCACTTTCGCGAGTATCATGTCCCCCTCGTCCAGTATCTTTGAGAGGTCGCTCCTGGGGATTGTTACAGGCCTTGAAGAAACCTCGGAGACGGGGAGCACGGCTGTGTACGGGGAGTTTATGTCCACGAGCCAGCTTGTAAAGCCCACCTCCACGATTATTCCAATAACGATGTCCCCCACCGAGGGTATGTACTTGCCCTTAAGCGGAATAACGCGGAGAACATTACCCCTTTCATCGTAGCGCGCCACGCTCAGAGTTTTCGCCCTGTACTGTGAACCAGCTTTGTAAACTGCCCCCTCGACTTCCACCCTCCCGCGCCCCTCCTTCTCGCCTACAACCTCGCCGGGAACGAGAATCCGCTGCGCACCTTGCATAGACCACCGGGAGCACTACGGGCTCCACCTTATTTACGCTTCGCGCCTCTCCCGCGAGCATGGCGCGTGTGCCGCAAAGTTTTATTAGCTACAGAGCCGACCTGCAGTCGCGTATGAGCGCCCAGCTTGAGAGGCTGCTTCCCAAGTGCACATCGTGCGGCAAGCTAATAGCGCCGTATGAGCGGGCAGTGAGCTTCCGCTGCCCCCAGTGCGGAGAGGCCGTCATATGGAGGTGCGAGAAGTGTAGAAGGCTGAGCAACCCCTACGTATGCCCTAAGTGCGGCTTCAGAGGACCATAGGTGTCGGCCATGAGCCAGGTGGCTATACTCGTCAGAGTGCTGCCGGAGGATGCGGAGATAAAGGCTGAGGAGCTGTACAGAAGCATTGCGTCAGCGCTTCCTGATAAGTACAAGATCGCGCGCTACGAAGTGGAGCCAATAGCCTTTGGGCTTGAGGCGCTTCTGCTGCTCGTTCTAGCTCCCGAGAACATTGAGGGGGGTACAGAGGAGCTAGAGCAAACTCTGATGAGCGTGAAGGGCGTCGGCCAGGTAGACGTTCTCCGGGTCTCTAGAATGAGCTAGCTTCCGGAGCTGCGCAGCACAGTTTTCTCTTTTCGCATTAAATGGCGGGCCCGCCGGGACTTGAACCCGGGACCTGTGGCTTTCTCCCCCCATCCGAAGGCCTGCGGCCGTCCCTACCGGTCACCGCGCTTCCAACCTGCGCCACGGGCCCTCTTCAGCGGGGCTCCTGCCACCTCCTTCTCCGCATCCATCAGTGGTCAACGCCTAAGTCATCGCCCCGACAAGGAATGCCTTGAGTAGTCAGTATTTTTGCATTACCTTGCTTGTGTGACCGCGCGACTACTACTGGAGAATAATTGCGGGACGTGCTGGGAGGGATAAGGAGGCTTTGGGGCTTGCTCCAGCGTACTCTTCCTCCTTGACGATTTCTATCTCGCAGTTGAGACTCTCTTCCAGGAATTTCTCAGCATCCCTGAGAGCCTCCTCCTCCAGCTCGGGTGACACCAGCAGCTCCAGCGCCTCGGGGCTCTTCAGCATAATCTCAACAAGCCTTGCCGCTTTTGCGCGAAGCTCCTGAGGCAGCTCCCTGAGAGCGCTTCTCGCGGCCAGCGCTATGCCGCCTTTCTCCTTTGCTTGCGCGGCTACTTTCCTAGCAAACTCGTACTTCCACTTTGCCGGTAAAACAAGGGTGATCCTCCTCTTTTCTTTCACGAGGCCGAGCACTTCTTCGAGATCACCCTGCACCTTCCTGACTATCTCCTCAGCCTTCTCTACTTCCTCGCTGATAGCTCCTTCGTCCACCAGAGGCCAGGTCTCCAGGGAGATCAGCCCGCTCTTGCCTAGTTTCTCCCAGATTTCCTCGCAGATATGAGGAGCTATGGGCGCCAGCATGAGTGTCTGCACTTCGATGAACTTAGCAAGCAGCCGCTTGTTGGCGCGCCCACCTCTCCGCTTGAGATACCACCTGAAGGCGTTCTGGAGGTTGAAGAACCCCTTAACAATGACGTCCTTAGTGTTGAGGTTTTCATAACTCGCCTCCACGTCCCTCAGGGTGCGGTTGAGAACGCTGTAAAACCAGCGGTCAATGAAGTGCACAGCGTCGTCGCCCTCGCCGTAGTTCGTAGTTGCGAACTCATACCACTCGTAGAGGAGCTCCACAGCCCTGGTTGCAAGCTCGGGCTCGAAGTTGCCGTCATCCATGCCGCTGTTACCAGCGTAGGCGAGCGCGAAACGCGTGGCGTCTGCCCCCCACCATCTCAGCGCGTCACGTAGCAGGATGAAGTTGCCCTTGTGCTTCGACATCTTCTCCCCAGCAACGTTGATCCAGCCGTTGATGCAGATCCCGCGTGGCCAGTGCTCCGGCGGAAATATGGCCACGTGGTGAAATATGAAGAATACCAGGTGGTTTGGCAGGAGGTCCTTCCCTGAGACCCGCATGTCGACGGGGTACCAGTAGAGGAACTCCTCCCGCATTCTTCTCAGAAGCTCCGGCGCTATGCCGGTCCTCCGAGCCACGCTTTCCTCGTCACCTAAACCCAGGAAAACATAGTCGAAGAAGCTGTTGTCGAGCTTATCCCAGCTGATTCCGTACTGCTCCGGGTGCTGGAGGTACTTCGAGATAGTGTAGTAGGCCATGTAGATCGTCGAGTCGCTGAGGGACTCCAGGACCCACTTCTCGTCCCATGGTAGCGGCGAGCCTAGCTCCCTCTCGTGCGTGCACGCCCAGTCCTTGTACCAGTCGACAATCTTGTGGAATTCCTCCTTAAGACCTGGAGGTATTATCAACATTCTGTCGATGCACGCGTGAGCCAGCTTCTTCCACTCGGAGTCACTGTACCTGAGGAACCACTGGTCTCGGACTATGCTGACGTGAGTCCTAGCTCCGCACCTGCAGTAAACCGGTCTTGGCAGGGTGTAGTGCGTAATCGCGACGCCTCTCTCGACCAGGTACCTCACGACCTCCTCCTTCACCTCGTGCACCTTCCTACCGCCCCACCTCTCACCGTACACGCTCTTCTTGAGAACTCCCGTGTAGTACTCCTTCGAGTAGACCTCGCGGGTTGCCTCCTCCAGCTTGGCCTTATCGTGCTGAGAGGTTATACCCATTCTCTCAACTACAGTCGCTGCCGGGAACTCGCCGTAGCCCTCCAGCTCTATCAGGCTGACGGGATGCACGGCCTCGAGCACACCGGGGTCTATCGAGTACTTGTCCAGGATATAGGGGTCCTTCTTCAGGTCCTGGAGAGCCACGTAGTCGAACGGCGCGTGTGCCGGGACGGACATAACCACGCCGGTCCCCACGTCTGGGTCCACGAACCATGCTGGCAGTACTGGGACGCGATGCCCTGTGACGGGGTTCGCCGCGAAGCGCCCGATGAGATCTCTCCCCCGGATCTTTCCCTTGACCTCGACCCTGTGGCCCTGGCTCTCGAGCTCTCTAGCAGCGTAGTCACCCAGCACCCAAGGCTCCCCGTCGACTTCGGCCACCTCGTACTCGGCATCCGGGTGCACCCAGATGTTCACTGCTCCGTAGACCGTCTCGGGCCTGTACGTCAGGCAGGGGTAGACGAGCCCATCCTCTCCCCTGAACTTTATTATGACGACCTCCTCGGGGCCTATCCCGGCGTACTCGTCCGGGCGGTCATGGTCTCCAACAACCTTCTTCTCCTTGGGGCACCACACGACAGGGTGTGTCCCCTGGGTCACCAACCCTTTCTCCCTGAGCTTGGTGTACTGCCACTGGATGAACCTGGTGTAAGGGGGGTTGAGGTAGGTTGTGAAGAACTCCCTTCTCCAGTCTATGGAGAGACCGTATCGCTCGAAGTCCTCCCTGAACCCCTTTCTGAAGAAGTGCACCCAGTACTCGGGGTCCTTGAACTTCTCGAGCTCGTGCTCTGGTATACCCATCGCCTTGAGAGTCTCGATCTGCTTACGGTCACCCTCCCTGACTCTCAACGCAGCAGCGACTATCGGGCTACCCGTAGCGTGCCAGCCCTGGGGAAATAGCACATTGTAGCCCTTCATCCGCTTAAACCGGGCAAGGATGTCTACCCTTAACACTGTGTAGGCTGTGCCTAAGTGCGGGTATGCGTTTATGTAGGGGTAGGGGAAGGTTACGAAGAACTTTGGCCTGCGAGGGTCAGGATCCGCTTCGAAGATTCTTTTCTCGCGCCAAACCCTCTGCCACTTCTCCTCAACCTTGACCAGGAAGTCGCGCTTCACCGGGTCAGGCTCGGGGATGCGGATGGCCGTAGCAATA
>JAJHRT010000129.1 GCA_020833575.1 Thermofilum sp.
GGAAAGAATTGAAAGGCTAGACCCTCCAGTACCTCCTGAGCAGGTACTTAAGCTCTGCCAGGTACTCCCGCGCCAGCCGCACGACCGCCTCCCGGGAGGCCTTCGCGGGCCAGTCGGCCTCCGAGCCCGCAAGCGCGGAGACGAACGCCGGGAGCCCCCTCGAGAGGCCAGCGGAGTAGCCTCCCTCCAGCACGGCGGCCACGCGGGACACTCCCACCACCCGGGGTATCCTGCCGAGCTCGTGGAAGGCCCGCTCACTCGCCTTCAGGTGCGTCAGGCCGTCTCCCTCGAACGCGTCGAAGCCCGCGGAGAACAGCAGCACCTCCGGCTTGAACTCCTCGAGCAGCGGTACTACGACCTCCTCGATGGCAGCCAGGTAGACGTCGTCAGCGCTGCCGGGCGGCAGCACGACGTTGACCTTCGTGCCCTCCCCCTCACCGCTCCCCAGCTGGGTCGGGAAGCCGGTGCCCGGGTACAGCGAGGCTGGGTCTTCGTGCAGGTCGATGTGCAGCACTCTGGGCTCCGAGTAGAAGATCTCCTGGGTGCCGTTACCGTGGTGCGCGTCAAAGTCCACGACAGCGACTCTCCTGCACCCCGAGCTCAGCAGCATCGCCGCAGCCACAGCGAGGTTGTTGAAGATGCAGAACCCCTGAGTCGCAGCGCCCATCGCCCTCCCCCTCCTCCCCGCGTGGTGGCCCGGCGGCCTCACGAGGGCCACGGGCACCGAGCTCCCAGCCATCCTGGCCGCGTCCATGGCTGCACCGGCAGCCGCCAGAGCGGCGCCCAGTGTCCCGGGTGAGGCGTAGGTGTCGTTGTCCACAAAGGGCAACCCCTCCTCCACAATCCTCCGGATGGTCTCTACGTACTCGGCGTCGTGGACCCTGAGCAGGTCCTCTACCGTGGCTGAGCCCGGCTCGACCACCTCGACCTCCCCCAGGCTCCTCAGAGCTTCGAGCGCGATCCGCAGCCTTGAGGGGTTCTCCGGGTGCGGGTAGGGGGGCTTGTGCTCCAGGAACCTGGGTGTGTACAGGGCTGCTATCCCGGGCAAGGGCCTAGCCCCCCCGCGGCACGCCCCTCACGTGGATGAAGTTCGCCTGGATGTCCTCTATGTAGGCGCCCCAGCCCCCGATGCTCACCACTCCCTTATCCGTTTGAACGTAGAGAGAGGTCACACCCCTCTTCACGTTTATGTACACCTTCCTAGCGATGCCCGACACCTCGACGGGCTCGTAGGTCTTCGTGTCGACTCCCTGCACGCGAACCTCCACGCGCATCTTGTTCCTCCAGAGCTCCCTCACCAGGCTCACAGCCCTCTGGAGGTAGAGGAACGACCTCTCCGTGACCTCGCCCCCGAAGCGCGTGTACACGAGCTTAGCCATCCCTCTTGTAACCATCAGGTAGTACTCGACGAAAACCCTCATGAGCTCGGGGTTGCTAGTGGTGAAGGCGTAGGCCTGCTCCCCCGCGGGGTTCCACCGCGTGGCTATGAGCATCTCCTGGCGGTCCGACACGAGGATCTGGGGCCCCCGTGCCCTCCTCTCGAACTGCTCATCGAGGTAGCGCTGTGGAGGGAGCTCGTCGTAGGACACAAGGCACACGGAGACCCCCCTCTCGGATGCTTCCTGCAAATCCTTCTGGAGCCTCCGGAAGGCGTCGAGCGAGAGGGCTGCTAGCACCTCGACCCTCGCGCTCGACAGCAGCGACGCCATCTCGTACACTGTTGTGCTCAGCGAGGTCATGCTCCAGATCCTCGCATCCTCCAGGGGCGGCTGCAGCCCGCGCAGAGCCTCCCCGATCTCCGCCGCCTTGGTGGCCACGCTGCTGAGCCTCTTCGCCACCTCCTCCGAGTATGCTCTCAGGGCGACTGAGGGCCTGATAGCCCGGTAGACGCTGGGGTTCCCCCCGGAAACCGCTACAAGCCCCTTCTTCACGAGCTTCGACACTACATCGTACACCCTGCTCTGGGGGATGTGCGTGATCCTGCCTAGCTCTGTGGCCGTCAGGGGCCCGTAGCGCACTAGAGCCGAGTACGCGCTAGCCTCATACGGCGAGAGCCCAAGCCTGCGCAGAAGCATCTCGAACATCTCCTCCTCGCTCACGCAGCTCCCAGGATTACAGCATGCGCAGCAGCTGAGCTAAACGTTTTTCTCATGAATCCCGCTTGGAGCAGTTTTCCCAGTCGCCTCCCAGCTATGGCCGCCCCTCAAGCTTTTAGAAGGTTTACCTCGCCTTTCCGGAGAGCTGCTGTGCAGCGCTTAATGCATGTTGTAACGCAAGAGGCGACCGCATCTCCCAGGTTTACGCCCATTAGTGGTTAGTGGGCGCGCGTCCACTATCTCAGCTCGAGTACTACTAGCTCGCTGCTAAGAGGCTGCTCAGCCTTAAAGGACACCACCCCGCTGTAGCTAGCCAGGTCGACGACATTTTTACCCGGCTTCACCTTTATCTTGTCACTATCTCCGGGCGTGGGCGGCAAGGTCGGGAAGTACTCCTTTACGTGCAGGGTATTCCCCCTCTTGCTGTACACAACCAGCCTAGGCTCCTTAAACTGGGCGAGCGGTACCCCGCCGAAGGCACTAGCCCCTATCGTCCACCCAGGAGCTACAATCGTGAAAGCAGGCGTGCTGTTCGTCAACACGCTGTGGTTAAGGATCACGAAGCCCCTAGTGCCCTGGTCGAAGGGCGAGGCGTCGTGTCTCTGAGTGTTTGACATGGTGTTTGTTCCCAGGAGTATCTCCCCGCCGAGGGACTCGATGCTCGTTATCCGCGCGCCGAGAGCAGCAACCACTCTGATGCTGGGGGGCGCTACGTACAGCAGGAGGGATGGTGATGTTACAGGTCCCAGGAGCCGCTTCCACCTCCTTTCTTCCTCCGTGACCGTCTTTATCACGCCGTACGTGTACGAGTTGTAAGCCACTAGCACGCCCCCTCCCAGAGCTACAGCGTTCGTCCTCGTAGGTCCCAGCTGCGAGCCCGGTATGTCGAAGAGCCTGACGAAGTA
>JAJHRT010000130.1 GCA_020833575.1 Thermofilum sp.
GGGTATGGTTGAATGCCCGCGAACCTCCCACCTGAGGCTAAGGCTAAGTGGAGAAAGGTCATGGAAGCAAGGAGCCCAGAAGAGAAACTCCAGGCACTCCAGGAGTTCCTATCCACAGTGCCGAAGCACAAGGGTACGGAGAGGCTGAGAATGTATGTCACGCGCCAGATAGCTGCGTTGAGGCGCGAGATAGAGGAGAAGAGGAGGCGAAAGGGGGGAGGCGGTGAGCAGTTCTTCGTAGAGAAAGAGGGAGACGTTCAGGTCGTCCTTCTCGGGCTACAGGGCTGCGGGAAGTCTCAGGTTTTCAGCTGCTTGACGGGGGTTACCGTAGCTGAGGAGCCGAGGAAGCCCGTGCCTGGCTCATGGACCTGGGAGGGGGTGTACTTCCAGGTGGTTAACCCACCACCCCTGCTCGGCGATGCTGAGGCATCCTCCAGGGTTATAGCCCTCGCGAGGAACGCCGATGCCTTGATAATCGTTGTAAACTCTCAAGGCGATGTCGAGTACCAGTTCTCCGCGATAGTTTCAGCACTAGAGGCAGGGCATGTAACCCTGAGCAAGCCCCGCGGCGTGGTCACTATAGAGAGGAGGGCTAGCGGCGGCGTGGTTCTCGTAGGACAGCTCATTGATGCGACGCTGGACGACGTAGTCTCGCTTTTGAGGAGCTACGGCATCTACCACGCTGTCGTGAAAGTGGAGGGGGAAGCCACACTCGACACCGTCGAAGAGGCGCTCTTCGGCGCACCTGCCTACAAGCCGGCAGTCCTCTTCCTCACCGGTGGAGGAGGCTCTGCTGTCAAGAGCCCGTGGGACATACCCGTGGTCGAGTTCACCACCTGTGAGAGCCTTGACAAGGGCTTCATCGCGAGGTACTTCCTCCAAGCGCTCGACTTGATCAGGGTCTACACAAGGAATCCGAAGACAGGGGAGGTTGAGAAGAGGCCGATAGTTGTCAAGAGGGGGACGCGGGTGATAGAGATCGCTAAGCTCATCCACAGCGACCTCTACAAGAGCTTCAAGCACGCCAAAGTGTGGAGCACGAGGTTCGAGTTCAGCCCGAGAAGGGTGGGCAGGGACTTCGTACTGGAAGACGGCGACGTGGTGGAGATCGTCGCCTGAGGACCTCAACGCTTATTTAGCCGCGCAGAGCAAAGCCTCCCGGTGTAAATGTCTAGCGATAGGCCAGAGGTTGAGCTGAGAGTTGCTGAGGCTCGCTCACGCGATGTTGGCCGGGGGATAGCCAGGGTTGATCGAAGCGTGATGAACAAGCTGGGTATAGAGCCGGGTGATGTCATTGAGATAGAGGGGAAAAAGCTCACAGCCGCGATCGCGTGGCCGCAGGCGATAGAGGACGAGGGGGCGGGCATCATCAGGATCGATGGGAGCATAAGGCGTAACGCCGGCGTGTCTGTGGGGGACACCGTCAAGGTGAGGAAGGCCAGAGTGGCGCCTGCGAAGAAGGTGGTGCTGGCGCCCTCGACCAAGTTCTTTATCGAGGTCACACCCGACCTCGAGGAGTACGTTAAGGGTAAGCTCATCGGAAGGCCTCTCGTCAGAGGCGATGTCGTGGAGGTTCCTGTTTTCAGCTCCGCATTACCCCTCACAGTCGTCTCGACGGTACCCTCTCAGGTTGTGCAGGTAACCGACTCGACGGAGATCACGATCAGAGGCGAGCCTGTGGCAGCCGAGGTGGCTATACCCCGCGTGACCTACGAGGATGTGGGCGACCTCGAGGAGGTGAAGCAGAAGATCAGGGAGATGGTCGAGCTGCCGCTGAGGCACCCGGAGCTCTTCAAACACCTAGGGATAGACCCGCCCAAGGGTGTCCTGTTCTACGGCCCGCCTGGCACGGGTAAGACGCTGCTGGCTAAGGCTGTGGCGAACGAGTCAGGGGCCTACTTCATCGCGATTAATGGGCCTGAGATCATGAGCAAGTTCTACGGGGAGAGTGAGCAGAGGCTGAGGGAGATCTTCGAGGAGGCCCAGAAGAACGCTCCCGCGATCATCTTCATCGACGAGATTGACGCTATAGCGCCTAAGCGCGAGGAGGTAACAGGAGAGGTGGAGAAGAGAGTAGTAGCACAGCTACTAGCACTAATGGACGGGCTCAAGGAGCGTGGCCAAGTGATAGTGATAGCAGCCACGAACAGGCCGGACGACATCGACCCTGCTCTGCGCAGGCCAGGCCGCTTCGACAGGGAGATAGCATTCCCTGTGCCAGACAAGAGGGCTCGAAGGGAGATACTCCAGGTGCACACCAGGAACATGCCTCTAGCAGAGGATGTAAACCTCGACGAGCTGGCTGAGGTGACCCATGGCTTCACAGGCGCGGACCTCGCGGCCCTATGCCGCGAGGCCGCTATGAGAGCGCTCAGGAGGTACTTGCCCAAGATAGACATCGAGAGCGAGCGGATTCCGGCAGAGGTGCTCAAGGAGATGAAGGTCACCAGGGCGGACTTCTTCGAGGCTCTGAAGGACATTCAGCCCAGCGCCCTCAGGGAGGTTTACATCGAGGTCCCAGAGGTGCACTGGGACGATATTGGTGGCTTGGAGGAGGTGAAGCAGCAGCTGAGGGAGGCTGTGGAGTGGCCCCTCAAGCACCCTGAGTACTTCAAGGAGATGGGTATTGACCCTCCGAAGGGCATCCTCCTCTACGGCCCGCCCGGCACGGGCAAGACGCTGCTGGCCAAGGCTGTAGCCACAGAGAGCGAGGCAAACTTCATCGGCGTCAAGGGACCCGAAGTCCTCAGTAAGTGGGTTGGTGAGAGTGAGCGCGCAATACGCGAGATCTTCCGGAAGGCTAGGCAGGCAGCACCCTGCGTAGTCTTCTTCGACGAGATAGACTCCATTGCGCCGAGAAGAGGGCAGAGGTTCGACTCCGGTGTCACGGACCGCATCGTCAACCAGCTCCTCACTGAGATGGATGGTTTGGAGAGGTTGGAGGGTGTGGTGGTGATTGCGGCGACGAACCGGCCTGACATCCTTGACCCTGCGCT
>JAJHRT010000131.1 GCA_020833575.1 Thermofilum sp.
GGAGTCTCGGGGATCCTCAGAGCCCACTGCTTGAACACGCCGAAGATTGCTCCGGGGTCGTAGTTCACGCTGCCCATCAGGTGCTCTCCTATCTCCCCGCCCCTGGTGAAGGCCGTGCCGCAGTAGGGGCACGTGAGGACAGCCTCGCCGTGCCACTCCACAGAGGCCCCGCAGTACGGGCAGGGCAGGGTCCCCGCGGCCACCTAGACCACCTTAGCCGGCTTAAACGCGTTCCCAGCCAGCAGGAGGGATGCGGAGATGCCGAGGAGCGCGAAGGCGATGGGCGCTAGGGGGCTGCCACCTCCCTCGACAAAGGCCTGCGCGAGCGCGCCCAGCACCAGGGAAGCAGCCCACGCCCCCACGAGCCAGGCTGCGCGCTCCACGTTGCTCATAGGCGCCTCCGCCTGGATGGTGGCGGCGTCCGGGCCGATCGCGGCCCCCGAGAAGAGGCCGGAGGGGGTCCTGTACGTGAAGAGCCAGTAGGGCGTGAAGACGAGGGCGCGCCTCAGCACCTCCACGCGGGGGCTGAGCCTCTCCAGGCTCACATCGACAGCCACGCCCGTGGGGCTGCGCAGCCTGGCGTCCTCCCTAGCCCTGTCGGCCACCGCGTTCTCCAGCCTATCCTTGACGACCTCTACGGCTGCGCTCTCCCCCAGCTCGGGCGCCAGCATGCTTGGCGCGATGGGCTTCGCCTCCTCCGCTGTGAGCTGCCTCGGCGGCCTAGCCCTCCAAGCCCTCTCCGCCCACTCCTCGAGCCTCCGCGCCCCGAACAGCTCGGCGTTCAGCCGCGCTACAACAGCCTCTGTGGACTGCACGGCAACGGTTCCAGAGACCCGCTTCCTCCTGGTCACGTAGCGCACCTGCCCTCCAGGCGTCCTGCGCGCCTCTGTGTACGTGATCACAGCCGTGTAATACGCGGTGGCCCTGGCCTCCACGACCCAGAGTGGCACGTAGAGGAGCTGCGCTGAGACCAGCGAGCCCCCGAGCCTGCGGGCCAGCCGCTCGACAGCGCTCTGCGGCGCCGGGGGCCAGGCGAGGATGGAGACCGGCCTGCCGAAGGGGTCTCCCGCCCACCCGCAGTACGGGCACACGTACACGACGACCTCCGGGCTGAGCAGTATGGACGCCGCGCACTGGGGGCACCTGTAGGAGACTGTGATCTCCACGTCCTCCACCTGGAAGCCCCACTCCCTCAGCAGCCGCATCGCGTCGAGCCTGGCGCGGTCGCCGAGGAGCTCCGGGTAGCTCCTCTCCGCGAGCCTGTAGAGCAGGCTGGTCAGAGCCTCCTCCAGCCCCGGCTGCGCCGGCCTCGCAGTGGCCGAGAGGTACACGAGCCTGCCATCGCGCGTCGTAGCTGCGAC
The DNA here is from genome assembly GCA_020833575.1 of Thermofilum sp. Taxonomy (GTDB): domain Archaea; phylum Thermoproteota; class Thermoprotei; order Thermofilales; family Thermofilaceae; genus Thermofilum. Next base: position 1,362 of record JAJHRT010000131.1, read on the forward strand.
GTTCGCGACTGCGGCGTGGTCGCTCTGCAAGCTCTCACCTCCTGCCCCTCCTCCCCACCAGGTAGGCTGCCAGCGCGGAGAGGCCGAGGCCCGCCAGGACCACCGACGCTACCCCGTAGGCGTTGAGAGGCAGCCCGAAGCTCAGCGCGGCCATGGTGGCTGTGAGCGTTGCTGCCGCTCCGCTCCAGAACACCCCGACACCATCGCGTGCCAGCAGGTAGCGGGCTAGGAGGCCGAGGGCGCCGGAAAGGAGGAGGAGGGCGAGCGCTTGGAGCAGCGTTATAGCGCCGTAGGCGGTCAGCGCCATGAGGGCTGAGGCCAGGAAGAAGAAGGCGATCAGGTAGGGTACGTAGGACACGGGGAGAAAGAGGCAGCTCCTGCTAATATCCTTTCTGCGCCTCCCCGGCGAGCTTGCGCACGAGCTCCGCGTAGGCCTTCCTAGCCCTCTCCATGTACTCGGGGTCCAGCTTGCCGTGCGGCGTCGGGGTCTCGAAGATGCGCTTCGGGAAGGAGACCTCCTCCGGCTTGAAGCCGAGCTCCAGCTTCAGCCTGTACTTCTCCGCGAGTATCCTCCTACCCAGCTTCACGAGGTCCTCGGGGCCGAGCTCGAAGCCCACAGCCTTGAGGGCGCTGGACACTATGTCGGGCTTGTAGACCTCCCTGGCGAAGAGGCAGATCACGAGGCTTGTGAGCACCTGCCTCCAGGACTCCTCCTCCACGAGCTTCTGAGGCAGCTCCTCCGCCTGCGGCGTCTTGCCGATGGTCTTCTGGTCCAGCGAGTAGCCGGCGCTGTCCAGGTGGCTGTGCCTGGCGCCGAAGGCGTAGTTGAGGTAGGCGGCAGGCCCCGTGTGGTAGCCAGCCATCTCGTTGCCCCCGAAGGCCAGCGCGAAGTCCTTGCCCCCGTACTTCTCGGCTGCGTACGCCACACCCCTAGCCATCGCCCTGTAGAGCTCGGTGGGCTGCTCCACAATGTTCCTCACAGCCTGGATGTAGGCCTCGTAGTCTCCCCAGCGGAGCTCCACGCCGGCCAGGTCCTCCTTGGTGATAAGCCCCCTGGAGTAGGCCTCCGTAGCCCACGCAAGCACGACGCCCGTGCTCATCGCGTCCAGGCCGTAGGCCTCGACGACGTCGAGCAGGCGGAGCATCCCCTCTGGCTCGCGGGCGCCAAGCATCGAGCCTAGGGCGTAGATTGGCTCGTAGTCGTAGCCGATGAACGTCGTCTTGTAGAAGTACGGCTCCTCCTCGTAGGGCTCCCTGAGGGCTGCCAGGTGGATGCACGCCACGGGGCAGTGGGCGCAGGAGACCCTCCTGCCGAGGTAGTTCTGCGCGAGGTACTCGCCGGATATCTTCTCCGCGGTCTCCAGCCTGGCCTGCTGCAGGTTGAGCGAGGGCAGCGCGCCCAGCTCGTTGAGGTGGAGCACGTTGATGGGGGTCCCGATCTCGTGGTACTTCTTCATCAGGGGGCTCTCGGTGAGCAGCTTGTAGATCCTGTCGTAGACCTCTCTGTACGCCCTCCTGTCCGCCACGGGCAGCGAGCCCCTCCCAGAGACGACCAGGGCCTTCAGCTTCTTGCTCCCGAACACCGCGCCGAGGCCGAGCCTGCCGAAGTGCCTGTACGTCTCCGTGGTCA
>JAJHRT010000029.1 GCA_020833575.1 Thermofilum sp.
GTTCAGACGACACTCGACCCCTGCGAGGCCTACGACTACCTCGGCGTGAACATCATAGAGAACATGGGGGAGGGCCTCTTCAAGTACGAGCCTGGGACGGCCAAGCTCGTGAACGCGCTCGCCGTGAGCTACACGGTGAGCCCCGACAGGAGGATCTGGGAGATCAAGATCAGGACTGACGCCAAGTTCCAGGACGGCACGCCCCTGACAGCGCAGGCGGTAGTCTGGTCGTGGAACAGGACGATCACGCTCAACCAGGACCCCGCCTTCCTGATAGCCGACCTCATCGAGAGGGCTGAGGCCGTGGGCCAGGACACTGTCAGGGTGTACCTCAAGGCGCCCTTCGAGGAGACGTACGTCAAGTCGCTGCTGGCCACGTGGGTCGCGTTCCCCGTGAACCCGAAGACCACGCCTATGGAGGTGGTTAAGCCTCCGAACACTGTCGACATGATAGGGCCCTACAAGCTCGGGACCTGGAAGCCCGGCGAGTACATAGAGCTTGTCGCCAACCCGAACTACTACGGCGAGAAGCCGAAGACCCCGAGGATCATCATCCGCTTCTACAAGGACGCGCAGTCCCTCAGGCTCGCTGTTGAGAACGGCGAGGTGGACATCGCGTTCAGGACGCTCTCGCCGGCGGACATCAAGGACATAATGGAGAAGGGTAAGCTGCAGGTTGTCGCAGGGCCTGGCATCGCCCCGATCAGGTACATGGTCTTCAACCTGAACAAGGAGCCGTTCAACGACAAGAGGGTGCGCCAGGCCATCGCCTACCTGATCGACAGGGAGCAGATCGTGAACACGGTGTTCATGGGTAAGTTCGCGCAGCCGCTCTACAGCATGGTGCCCATAGGCTTCCTGGGCCACAAGGACTCCTTTAAGGAGAGGTACGGGAGCAAGCCGAACATCGACGCCGCGAGGAAGCTGCTGAGGGAGGCCGGCTACAGCGAGGCCAACCCGCTCCGCATCGAGCTCTGGTTCACACCCGTCAGGTACACACCCGCGGAGCCGGACATCGCCGCGCTGCTGAAGCAGCAGCTCGAGGCGAGTGGCCTCATAAAGGTCGAGCTCAAGAGCGCGGACTGGGCCACGTACCGGCAGCTCTTCAAGGAGGAGAAGATCGCCTGCTGGCTGCTCGGCTGGTACCCCGACTTCCTCGACCCCGACAACTACGTCAGGCCCTTCTACCACTCCGGGGCGAACGGCTGGCTGCGTGTCAACTACAAGAACCCTGAGGTGGACAGGCTGATCGACGAGCAGGTGCTGCAGCCGACAGACCAGCGAGTCCAGACTCTGGCGAGGATACAGGACATCGTGGCGGACGACGCGCCGATAATACCGCTGTGGCAGGAGGGCCAGTTCGCGGTGGCCCAGCCGAATGTCAAGGGCATAGTGCTCGACTACTCGCAGATCTTCCGCTACTACCTGCTGTACGCGGAGGTCCAGGGCTAGCCCCCTGGAGGGTGCCCCTGGGGATGGGCCTAAAGGAGCACGTTCTTTACAGGCTAGCGCTCACACCCCTCATGCTCCTCGTCCTCCTAACCCTGGTCTTCTTCCTCATGCGCGTTCTCCCCGGAGACCCCATAACGATGCTCGAGGGCAAGAACATCCCGGAGGAGGTTCTGGCGCGCAGGAGGGCTGAGCTGGGCCTCGACAAGCCCCTGCACGTCCAGTACGTGAACTACCTGTACAGTGTCTTCGTGAAGCTGGACCTGGGCGTCACAGCCCTCGAGAGGATTCCGGTCAGCTACCTCATAGCGACGAGGCTGCCCGCGACGGTGGACCTGGCGATCGCAGCCTCCCTGGTCGCCATAGGCATAGGAGTCGCGATGGGCCTCCTCTCGGCGAGGTACGAGGAGAGCTGGTTCCCGCAGTTCGCCCGCGTCTACTCCTCCGTCGTCTACTCGATCCCCGTGTTCTACCTCGGCCTGCTGCTGCAGGTGGGGCTCGCGAGGCCCTCAGGGCTGCCGACCACGGGGAGGCTGAGCCCGGTGAACATGGTTGCCCTCGACTCTCTCCCGGTGAGGACGGGCTTCGTCCTCATCGACAGCCTCGCCAACGGGAGGCTCGACATAGCAGCGGACTACCTCGTGCACATGCTGCTGCCCGCGCTCACCCTGGGGATATACCTCTCCGGGATCTTCACCCGCGTGACGTACCTCTCGGTGAGCGACGCCATGGTGCAGGACTACACGCGCGCGGCGAGGGCTAGGGGGATTAGGGAGTGGAGGGTGGTGACGCGCTACGGCTTCAGGAACGCGCTGATCCCGCTGCTCACCATGGCTGGCCTCCAGGTCGCCGCGCTGCTGGGCGGCGCTGTGCTCACCGAGACCACGTTCAACTGGGAGGGTGTGGGGCTCCTCGTGTACGAGGGGATACTGAAGAGGGACTACGCGATCGTTCAGGGAGCGGTCACGGTCTACGCGCTGATAGTCGCCCTGGTCAGCCTGGTGGTAGACGTGGCGTACACCCTGGTGGACCCGAGGGTGAGGTACTGATGAGGCTGCCGAGGGGCTTCGCTGAGTGGGGGCTCGCGGTGGGCACAGCCCTCGTAGCCTTGTTCGTAGCCCTGGCGCTGGCCGGCGAGTCCCTGGTGGGCCAGCTGGCCGTGAGCAACGTCGTCGTGGTCGACGGGAGGGTGTACGAGGTGCCACCGCTGCTACCGCCCGGCTCCAGGCTCACGGTGGGTGGGAGGGAGCTCGTCTTCATCATGGGCACCGACCAGCTGGGGAGGGACGTCTTCGCCCGCGTCGTGAGCGGCGCCCGCTTCGTCCTCACGGTAGCCCTCCTCTCCACCGCGATCTCAGCCGCCCTCGGCACAATCCTCGGGCTCCTCTCCGGCTACGTCGGGGGCTTCCTCGACAGGGTTCTCTCGCTGGTTATGGACAGCATGTACGCTTTCCCGGGCCTCATCCTCGCCATAGCGATCGCCGCCCTGCTCGGCGTGGGCGTGCTGAACATCTCCATGGCGATAGCTGTGGTGTACATCCCGTCCTACTACCGCATGGTGAGGGGGGTTGTCCTCTCGCTCAAGTCCGCGCCCTTCGTCGAGGCGGCGGTTATAGCTGGGGCGAGCCCCTGGAGCATCGTCACGCGCCACATACTGCCGAACGTCGTCCCGCAGATCGTCTCCCTGCTGCCCGTGAGCTTTGCTGACGCGATAATCACGGAGGCGGGCCTGACCTTCCTGGGGCTCGGCATAGAGCCCCCGACGCCCGACTGGGGCTTCGACCTCAACAAGGGGAGGCAGTTCTTCCTGGCGGGCTACTGGTGGATCGGCGTGTTCCCCGGCTTGATGATAATCCTGAGCGTGCTGGGCTTCCTGCTGGTCGGCGAGTCGCTGAACGAGCTCCTGAACCCGAGGAAGGTGGAAGCATGAGCCTCCTGAGGGTCCAGGACCTCTGGGTGAGGTACCGCACGAGGCGCGGCGTTGTCGAGGCTCTCAGCGGGGTCAGCCTCTCCGTGGAGGAGGGCGAGGTGCTCGGCGTGGTCGGGGAGAGCGGCTCGGGCAAGAGCACGCTGGGGCTAGCGGTCATCAGGCTGCTGCCGAGGAGCGCGGAGGTCAGGGGCTCAGTGCTCCTGAACGGGAAGGACCTCACCTCCCTCCCCGAGGAGGAGCTGAGGAGGATCAGGGGCAGGGAGGTGAGCATGGTGTTCCAGGACCCCTACTCGAGCCTGAACCCCGTCATGAGGATTGGCGACCACTTCGTGGAGCTCATGATGGAGCACGGCGCGGCTGCAACGAGGGAGGAGGCCCTCGAAGCTGCCGGCGAGCTCCTGGAGAGGCTCGGCGTCCCCCGTGAGAGGCTGAACGACTACCCGCACCAGCTCAGCGGCGGGCAGAGGCAGCGCGTCGCCATAGGGCTGGCGCTCATCCTCAAGCCCAGGCTGGTGATCGCCGACGAGATAACCACGGCGCTGGACGCCCTCGTGGAGAGGCAGATCATCGACCTCGTCAAGGAGGTAAAGAGGGAGTACAGGACCTCGATGCTCTTCATCACCCACAACATGGGCCTCGTGGCGGAGGTCGCGGACAGGGTCGCCGTCCTGTACGCGGGCAAGCTAGCCGAGCTGGGGGAGGTGCGCGAGGTGGTCTCTAACCCGCTGCACCCATACACCGAGGCGCTGCTGCGCTCTGTGCCGAGGATCGGCGGGAGCAGGGAGCTGAGGCCCATCCCAGGGGAGCCGCCTGACATGCGCAACCCGCCGCCCGGCTGCAGGTTCCACCCTCGCTGCCCCCTCGCGACCGAGAGGTGCAGGCGCGAGGAGCCACCTCTAGTGGAGAGGGGTGGGAGGCTTGTCGCGTGCCACCTCAGGAGTTGAGGCCCTGCGGGTCGAGGACCTGAGGGTCTACTACCCGCTGCGCCGCACGCTGGAGGAGGTGCTGCGGCGGCAGCAGAGGTACCTGAGAGCCGTGGACGGGGTGACGCTGTCCATACCCGAGGGCGCGACGCTCGCGCTGGTCGGGGAGAGCGGCTCGGGCAAGACCACGGTGGCGAGGGCGGTGGTCGGGCTGGTGAAGCCCACTAGCGGTAGGATACTCCTCTGGGGCAGGGATGTCTCGTCGCTGAGGAACAGGGAGCTGAGGGAGATGCGGAGGGCTGTGCAGATGGTGTTCCAGGACCCCTCAGTGAGCCTGAACCCGAGGATGAGGGTGGGCGACCAGGTGAAGTACCCCCTCGACGTGAACGGGATCGGCACGCCGGAGGAGAGGAGGGCCATGGCGCTCGAGGCGCTGCGCACCGTCGGCTTGACGCCGCCCGAGGAGTTCTACAGCAGGTACCCGCACCAGCTCAGCGGCGGGCAGAGGCAGCGCGTCGCCATAGCCAGGGCCATAGTGCTCAGGCCCAAGCTGCTGATCGCTGACGAGCCCATATCCAACATCGACGTCTCGGCCAGGGCCCAGATCCTCGAGCTCCTCAGGAGCCTGAGGGAGAGGATGGGCCTCTCCATGCTCTACATTACGCACGACCTGTCCTCCGCCTGGGCGATCGCCGACTCGGTCGCCGTCATGTACCTGGGGAAGCTCGTGGAGCACGGCCCCGTCGAGGAGGTGTTTAGCGACCCGCGCCACCCCTACACGAAGGCCCTGCTGCAGGCTGTGCCGTCGCTGGACGAAAGGAAGGCCGGTGGCGAGGTTGTGAGGCTGAAGGGCGAGATACCGGACCCGCTCAACATGCCCAGTGGCTGCAGGCTGCACCCGAGGTGCCCCTTCGCCACCGAGAGGTGTAGGCGCGAGGAGCCGCCCGCGGTCAAGGTCGGGGAGAACCACTGGGTGTACTGCCACCTATTCGCCTGAGCGCGCTAGGCGTAGTAGTCCTTTTTCGTCAGCCTCAGGAAGTACTCCTTCAGCTCGTCCACCTCACGCCTCACACCGGGGTCTGCGAGCTCCTCCCTCCTCCTCTCGTTCGACTCGAGCACGAACTCGAACAGCTTGGAGGGGTAGACGGCCTCCAGGATCCTCGTGTTCGGTATCAAGCAGTGGCCGCCGATGTAGTCGGGGTAGTAGACAGGCCTGTCCCTCAGCACCTCGTGCACCTCGCCTACGAACTCCGCGACCACCCTCAGGCTGGCCCCGTGAGCCCTCGCAACCCTGTGGAGCTCCTGCCACGCAGCGATCATGACGGCCCTGTAGACGGTCTCCCAGAGCTTGGCGAGCTCCAGGGACTCCGGCGCCTCCCGGCTCGGCTTCACCTTGAAGCCGGCGGCTCCCAGGTGCTCGGCGGCCTCCCCCAGCGAGGAGCCCGGCAGGGCGGCAACCCACTTGGGCCAGAAGAGCAGGTGCTCCTTCAGCTTCGGGTGCTTGCCCCTTACGGGGGAGAAGGCCACCGGCACTCCTAGCCTCGCGTGGAGGCTCCTCGTGGTCCCGGGAGCGACGGTCGAGTGGACGATCACCATCCTGGGCTTAAACTCCTCAGCGTAGCTTGCAACAGCGTCGAGGAAGCGCTGCGAGTAGGGGATTGCGACGTGGAGGTACTCCACGGGCCTGGGGACCTCCTCCAGCTTGTGCACGGTCTTGGAGGGGTCGACGTCGTAGCCGTACACGTCGAACCTCCCGGAATCCCTGAGAATCTCGTAGACAGCGCCCCCGACCTCGCCCAGCCCCACGACAAGCACTCTCTCCTTCTGCACGGACGCACCCCTGCAGCCGAAGGTTTAATACGTTTGCGCGCTCGCCGCAGCGCTAGAGGTAGCCTGAAAGCTCCTGCAGAGCGCTCACAGCGTAGAACGTGTACTCGAGGCTCGACACACCCAGCTCGCGGGAGCGCCTAAAGCCCCCGTTCGCGTTCTGCAGCCCGCGCACGTACAGAGCGTGGCTCCGCGCATACCTCGGCCTCAGCCCCAGGTGCCGCATCGCGCGCAGCCCAAAGAACAAGTTCTCCACGAACGCTGTCCGCGAGTGCGGTGTCGCGCTGAAGCCGCCGTCCGGGTTCTCGCACGCGAGAACCAGCTTGGAGAGCTCCTCGCGGAGGTCAACCGGTGGCTCGCGCCCGAGAGCGGCCAGAGCCTCGAGCGTCCAGTACACGGTGTCCAGCGAGAGGCTGGTGCCACCGGAGCCGTTCGCGCCCCCGTAGTGCTCCATCAGGGCTCTGAAGGCCTCCTCCTCAACCTCTCCCGTGACCCCGTCCAGAGCCTCGAGCCCCAGCACCGCCATGGAGACCACCACGGGCGTGGGCAGCACGTCGGCGGACGTGATCAGGTAGGTGGCGTCCTTCGACCTGAGAACGCCCGACTCGTCGATGAGCGGTCTTTCATCCGGGAGCACGTCCTCCCCCCTCCTCGCCCCGGCGAGGGACAGCGCGCTCCTTAGGAAGGCTGCAGCGCCCTCGCGGTCGCGCGGAGCTGAGCCGAGCAGCTTAAGCGCCCTGAGCGCGTAGAAGGCGACCTCCACGCTGCTGTACGCACCATCCTCCCTCTGAAGCCCCCTCAGGAACTCCACCGTGTCGCCAGCCCTGGGCGGCTCAACGCCCAGCGCCAGGAGCGTGGATACAGCGTAGTAGGTGTCCTCGGCGGAGGACTCGAACATGTCCATGAACTGGAAGGAGAGGTAGCCCCCGTCGCTGCCCTGCTTCGAGAGCACGTACCTGACCACGGCCTCCGCGTCCACCCACCCAGCAAGGCTTGCGAGCACAGCTCTGCCCATGGCCGCTGACGACCTCGGTGTAACGGTCGTTACACCGGCGTATTTAAGCGTTCTGTGTTCACGCGCGTTACACCGCGCGGGGTCAGCGCGGAAACCTTTTTGCGCCATCGCTGGGTGCGTACAGGGCTGCTATGAGTGGTGAGGGCGGGGAGCTCAAGCTTCTACTGCTACTGTACGAGGTCCCGGAGAAGCCCTCCAGAGTGAAGGTGAACGTGTGGAGGAAGTTGAAGAGGCTCGGCGGGGTTTACCCGAAGCTCTCCCTCTGCATCCTCCCAGAGCACCCGGCCGTCAGGGACGGCATCAGCAGCGTCATCGAGGAGATAAAGGCTCACGGCACAGCCCTCCTCCTCGAGGCTAAGCCCCTGAGCGGCGAGGACGCCTCAGCCATCCTCGGGGTCCTGAGGGCTGCGAAGGAGAGGGAGTACAGGGAGCTGCTGGAGGAGTGCCAGGAGTTCCTGGAGGAGGTAAGGAGCAATATCGAGAAGGGGAACCTCACCCAGGAGGAAGCCGAGGAGATGGAGGAGATGCTGAGCTCGCTGAAGACCTGGTACGAGCACGTCAGGCAGACAGACTGGCTGGGCTCCAGCCTTAGGGAGGAAGTCGAGAAGATGATCGAGAAGTGCGAGAGGGCGCTAGAAGACTTCGTGAGCCTATGCCTCAAGCAGGCGCGCGCCTGAGCTCCGCATACCTCCAATCCCGCGCCTCAGGCTACTTGTATGACGCGCTGGCCTGCATTTGCCCCCCAGCTCAGCCCAGTCGGAGGCGCCAGCTCCTAGCTGATCTCACTGCCGCTCCCCCTCGGGGGTCAGGGCTCTCGGGGCTCAGCACGCAGACTTGTGCTGCGCAACGCTTTTCCCTGAGTGGTGCTGCTGCACGGTGTGAGGCTGGCGCCTCTCCACGTCGAGAAGCTTGCGAGGCAGGGGGAGCTCGTCGAGGCGAAGAAGTTCGACCTCGAGCTGTCCAGGAGGGTTGCCGAGCTGGAGAGGGAGTACGGAGTCCACTACGACCCCAGCACCCCCGTGCCGAGTGACCCCTCGCTCGGGAAGGCGGTCTTCGAGGCCGGGCTGGAGCTGGCAGCCGAGAAGGGCCTCCTGGTGGTGGACGAGAGCAGGATCGTACGCTTCACGCACGAGGAGCTCCGCACAGCGCTGAGGGAGGCGCCCAGGGAGCTTGTCCTGGGGTGGGGCAGGGACGCCCGCCTCCTCAGGGCCAGGAGGGCTGGGGACGGCTCGAGGCCTCTCGTGTTCGGGGGGCTGGCCGGGACGCCGGTGCCGCAGGAGTACTTCTACCTCTCGGCGCTCTCGTACGCAGCACAGCCCCTTGTCGACGCGGTGGACCACGGCAGCATCCAGGAGGTCTGGGGCGTCAGAGTCCGGGGAGGCGCCCCCAGCGAGGCGGCGGCCGGCGTCGAGGAGCTGAGGCTCCTGCGGAGAGCGCTTGAGGACGCGGGCAGGCCTGGCATGCACCTACTTGCCGCTGAGAGCAGCGTGACCTCGACGGCGAGCCTAGCCGCGATGTCCGCCGGCCTGCTGAGGAGGGGGGATGCGCAGCTCCTACCCGTGCTCAATGAGCTGAAGACGGACTACCACCAGCTGACCAAGGCCGCGGTCGGCCTGATGGTGGGTGTGCACGGGGCGGCGCTCGTCGACCCGATTGTCGGCGGCTTTGCCAGGGGGCCTGCCGGGAGCGCGATAGTCTCGGTGGCAGAGACCCTCCTCGCCCTCGCCGCCTACAGGGCGAGCTACGTCCTCCTGCACCCAGTCCACATAATCAAGCAGGCCACGTCCACGGCGGAGTGCATCTGGGTCCAGGCAGCAGTGGGCCTGGCGAACGAGCAGATGAACCTCCCCCTGGTGGCGGACGTGTGGCCGAGCAACGGCGCGGGCTCGGCCGAGTACCTCTACGAGATCGCCGCGAACACTGTCGCCGCGGTGGCAGCGGGGCTCCACCTGCTGGGCCCCGTCCCGGCCAATGGGACCAGGCCCAACGGCGGGGGAGCGGAGGCGCAGTTCATGGCGGAGCTAGGTGAGTCCGTGGCGAGGAGGAGGCTGGGCCTGGGAGACGCCTGCGAGATCGTGAGGGACCTCTACAGGCTCTACTCCGAGCGGATGGGCGCGAACCCTGGGAAGCCCTTCTGGGAGGTGTACGACCTCAGAACACTGGAGCCCTCACCAGAGTGGAGGGAGACGATGAGCAGAGTGAAGAAGGAGCTCGCGGACCGGGGGCTGCTCTAGCGCCGGGTTCCCGCTGTAATCACTCGGCTGAACTCAGCGCGGCGCGGGCGCTGGGGCCAGCCTGCCTCACCCCCGAGCGCGCTGTGCGCGAGATGGAGAAGGCGGCGGCGAGGAGCATGACCAGGGACTGCACCCTGTAGGAGCCCGCGATAGCTGCGGCTAGCTGCTCCACC
>JAJHRT010000132.1 GCA_020833575.1 Thermofilum sp.
GCCTGGACCCAGGGGCCTGAGAGCGAGTCCGTGTACAGGCAGCTGAACCTGGTGACCGCGGCGGCGAGGCTCAACCAGATCTTCCAGGCCGTGGGCGTGCCCGCGACGGTGAAGGTTGAGGGAGAGTTCTCCACTGCCAGCTGGACTGACTACAGGAAGAAGCTCTACCTGGCGCTGGAGGGCGGCACCGGCCCGTGCATATTCCTGACAGCCCACATAGACGCCGCCTACCTGGCTGACAACGGCTGGATCATCCCGCTCGACGACTACGTCAAGAAGTACTGGAACTGGACCTACTACGACGTCATCAGCGGCTTATGGGACTCGGTGAGGTACAAGGGGAAGATCTGGGGCATACCGCAGGACACCGAGGCCAGGCCGATCTACTACAACAAGCTCCTCCTGAAGAAGCTCGGGTGGACTGACGAGCAGATCAACGACCTGCCCAACAAGGTGCTCAGGGGCGAGTTCACCCTCTACGACATGCTGAGCGTCGCGGAGGAGGCTGTGAAGAAGGGTGTCGTCGAGCCCGGCTACGGGATCTGGCACAGGCCCAACGCGGGCCCCGACTGGCCCATCCTCTACCTGGCCTTCGGAGGGCAGCTGCAGGACCCGACGACCGGCAAGCTCATCGCTGACATGAAGGTGTGGAGGAAGGTCTTCGAGTGGTTCTACGAGGCATCGATGGCCAGGAGGAAGGTGATCCTCGACAAGCTCACCGCGCTGGACTGGAACAGGGACATACACCCGACCATCGTCGCCGGGAAGGTGCTCTTCTGGATGGGCGGCACCTGGCACAAGGGCCAGTGGGTCGGCACCTTCGGGCTGAGCGAGGACAAGTTCTGGGAGATGTTCGGCTTCATGCTCTACCCACCTGGCGAGAGGGGCGGCAAGCCCGTCACGCTGTCGCAGCCCATGGCCTACTTCATCTCCAAGACGTGCAAGTACCCGGAGGTCGCCTTCCTCATCATCACCCTCGCCACCGACTCCTACCTCAACTCGATCCACGCTGTGAAGAGCGCCCACCTGGCGATCCTCTACAGCCAGCTATCCGACCCGGTCTACACCAAGGACAAGTTCCTCGCGGCCACCGGCTACATGGTGGAGTACGCTAAGTACCAGCCGCTCCACCCGAGGTGGGGCGACTACTCCACAACCATCTTCGAGGTCGTCAGGGGCATCGAGACTGGGCAGTTCACGGTGGACGCAGCCCTCGACGCCTTCAGGAGCCAGCTCAAGGCGCGGCTAGGAGACGAGGTAGTAATCAGGGAGTAAAACCTCCCACCTCGGGGTGGTAACCAGACATTTTTTTACCCTCTGGTGAGGGTTATGCGGGTTTCGCGTGAGCTCTCTAAGAAGCTGATAATCGGAGTCATGCTGACTCCAGCCATCGTGGTAGCTGTGCTGTTCCTCGCGGTGCCAGCTGCGCTCACCATCCTCATCTCCCTGACAGAGCTGGACTACAGGTTCAAGTGGATCTGGTGCGGCTTGAACAACTACGCCAGGCTGCTCACAGACCCCACCACCAGGCTGGTCGTCCAAGCTACAGCCATCTACGTGGCCGGGACGCTTGCCTTCAACACGCTCTGGGGCCTCTGCCTGGCCCTGCTATCCACGCATGTCCACGACGCGCTGGGCACTTTCATGAGGGCTGCCTGGCTGCTGCCCAGGGTCCTGCCCAGCGTGGTCTGGGCGATGCTGATGATGTGGATATTCTCCCCCCTGGACACGGGCTTCCTCAACTCCCTCATCATCAGCATGGGCGGGCAGCCTGTGCCCTGGACCTTCCGCTACTACTGGCCCTTCCTCTTCGTGGTCAACGGCTTCATAGGGTCCAGCCTCTCAGCGATCATCTTCAGCTCCGCGATAAAGTCGATACCTCCGGACTACATCATCGCGGCGAAGGTGGACGGGGCCTCGAGCTTCACCATAATCACCCGGATCATACTGCCCATGATCAAGTGGCACATCGCCTTCTTCGTCGCCTACAACACCCTGTCCCTGCTCGCCTCCTTCGAGTACATCCTGCTCACCCTCAACGGGGGCCCCGGCTACTACACCACGGAGGTGATGATCCTCAGGGCGTACCACCTCGCCTTCGGCCAGTACATGGTCGCGATGGACTTCGGCTACGCAGCCACCTACGTGACGATACTCCTGGTGGTGGGGCTGGTCCTCTCGATAGCGTACTGGAGGGTCTTCAGGCTCCGCAGGCTCATGATCGAGCCCAAGCTCGAGTGAGGTGGTGGGCATGGTCAAGGTGAGGACAATCCTCCTCTACCTCGTCGCGGTGGTCGTGGCGGCGGTACCCCTCGTACCCCTGGGCCTGCTCTTCGCGCTGGCCTTCAGCGAGCACCCAGTGTACGTGAGGGGCTTCACCCTGGCGAACTTCGACTTCCTGAAGACAGGGGTCCTCTTCCCCGAGGACCCGCACCGCAGCAAGATATACCCCAACGTCTACACAACCGCGGCGAACACCCTGCTCCTGGCCCTCGGGAACATGGCGCTGGTCACGCTGATCTCCTCGATGGCTGGCTACGTGATCTCGAGGTACAGCTTCAGGGGTAGGAGCGCGCTGCTCGGAACCTTCCTGGTGATCCACGGCGTCCCCGCCTCGGTGCTGCTCGTCGCCCTCTACTACCTGCTCAAGGCGACAGGCCTCCTGAACACCCTGCTGGGGGTGGTCCTGGTGAAGATGGCTGTGGACCTCCCGCTGGGCGTGTGGGTGCTCAAGGGCTTCTACGACGGGATCCCCTGGGACACCGAGATCGCCGCGCTGGTGGACGGGAGCAGCAGGTTCGGCGCGTTCTTCAGGGTGATGCTCCCGCTGGTCTCCCCCGGGATATTCGCGATAGCCCTGTTCTCGTTCCTCAGCGGCTGGGGCGAGTTCATCTTCGTGTACACCTTCATCCAGAGCTCGACCAACTGGACGCTGTCCATGCTGATCCAGAGCCTCTTCGCCAGCGAGAT